>DAIOWA010000142.1:0-6734 GCA_036758705.1 Pyrinomonadaceae bacterium
GATTTCGGGCTTTGATCTGAAATTTGAAATTCGAAATTTGAGATTTGAATCCAAGGAACTATCGAAAGGACGAAGGGTCATTGACCTGTAAACTTTTCCGATTCGTTGAGAGTGCGAGCTTCAGCTCGTAAGAAGAAGAGACGCGATAAATCGCGCACTCTGAACCGGAAGCAAAAATACTATGGCTAGATATAGAGATGCGGTGTGCCGACTGTGCCGCCGTGAAGGTGGAAAGTTATTTTTGAAGGGCGATCGTTGTTTTAAGCCCTCATGCGCGATCGAGAAGCGCGGCACCAATCCTCCGGGACAGCACGGTGCAGCCCGCCGCAAGATGCTTGCCGGATATGGCCAGCAGCTCCGCGAAAAGCAGAAAGTAAAACGCATTTACTTCATCCTCGAAAAACAGTTCCGAAATTATTTCGAAAAGGCACTGCGTCAGAAGGGCGTTACCGGCGAGAACTTATTGTTCATGCTTGAGCGTCGTCTGGACAACGTTGTGTATCGTTCGGGTTTTTCGACTTCGCGACGACAGGCTCGGCAGATCGTTAATCACGGCCACATCTTTGTTAACGGACGCAAGGTGGACATCCCTTCGTTCCAGGTCAAGGTCGGCGACGTCGTGACGGTAAAAGAAAAGAGCACGAAGAATGCCCATATTGATGGAGCGTGGTCGACCGCCGCTGGACGAGGACGTCCGGTATGGATCTCGCCGCAAGGTGCGGATCTTTCGGTAGCGATCGCTGCTCTGCCGACGCGTCAGGACATCGACGGAAATATCAACGAGCAGCTTATCGTTGAGCTTTACAGCAAGTAGTAACTAAGGGTTGGCTGAAGTATCCGGGTCAAGAGAGTTCGTTCTTTTCTTTACTCGATCCGGGGACAAGGCCAGCCCATGACCCATTTTAAAAGAACACACTTATGACAACGAGCAATAACTGGACAAATTTCCAAATGCCCGGCCGGCTGAATGTAGAAAATGAAACGCTTACCGACCATTACGGTAAGTTCTACGCACAGCCGTTCGAGCGTGGGTTCGGCACGACCATCGGCAACTCGATCCGCAGGGCTCTGCTCTCGTCGATCGAAGGTGCGGCGGTTACCGCAGTCAAGATCGAGGGAGTCGAACACGAATTTTCACCGATTAATGGGGTAGTTGAAGACGCGACCGATGTCATCCTCAATCTCAAGCAGGTGCCGTTCAAGCTCAACGGAGCCGGTCCCAAGACGCTCACTATTTCCAAGAAGGGCAAGGGCGAAGTTACCAGCGGCGACATTCACGTTGACGCCGATGTTGAGGTGCTTGACCCGAATGTGCACATCGCGACGATAAGCGGGTCGGGAACGTTCAACGTTGAGATGCGTCTCAAACGCGGACGCGGATACGTTGCGGCTGAGTTGAACAACGATGAGGATCTGTCGGTTGGCTACATTCCCATCGACTCGGTCCACACGCCGATCAAGAAAGTTAACTACACGGTCGACAAGACCCGTCAGGGATCAAACACCGAGTTCGACAAGCTTGTTATCGAAGTTTGGACCGACGGTTCGGTCGCTCCGGAAGATTCGATCGGCCTCGCGGCGAAGCTGGTGAAGGATCATATGTCGATCTTCATCAACTTTGAGGAAGAGGAAGAAGAATACAAGTACGAAGATATTGCGCGTCCGCCCCTGATGCGGAACGACCTGCTCGACAAGCCGGTTGACGAGCTTGAACTTTCGGTTCGCTCATACAACTGCCTGAAGAATGCCGATATCCGCTCGATCCGCGATCTGATCAAGCGCAGCGAGAAGGATATGCTGCACACCAAAAACTTCGGCAAGAAGTCGCTTACCGAGATCAAGGACCTGCTCCACGGAATGGGACTGGATTTCGGTATGGACTTTGACGAGCAGGGCAACCCGATACCGGGAACCGGCGGAAGAGATCTGGATTAATTGGTTCAAGGTTCAAAGTTCAAGGTTCAAAGCTGATCGAATCTTGGACTTTGAACATTAAACTTTGAACTTTGAACTTTTTGCTATGAGACATTTAAAAGCACATCGTAAATTGGGCAGGACGACCGAACATCGCATGTCGATGCTCAGAAACCTTGCGACCTCGCTCATCAACGCCGACAAGGAGTACATCGTCACGACCGTAGCGAAGGCTAAAGAACTTCGCCCGTTCGTCGAAAAGGCGATCACGCTTGCGAGAAAGGCAAAGGGCCTTTCGGGTGATACGGCGAAGGTTGAGGAAGTGCATCTTCGAAGACAGGCTGCTCGTTTTTTTCACGCGGGCAACAGCACGTTCAAGGAAGCTTCGAGCCGATTTCGCGGTAAGAAAGGCGAGGCGAAGGAGCCGATCGAACGTACTGCCGGTGTTAAGGCGGTCCAGCGTTTGTTCGATGAACTCGGAACTCGCTACGAGGGCCGTAACGGTGGTTACACGCGTATCATCCGTCTCGGTCGCCGGTCAGGCGACAACGCCGAGTTGGCGGTAATCGAGCTTGTCGATAATCCGCGCGAGCTGGCCGCTAAGAGCGCATAGTTTCCCGACCAGGAGGACGTTCACGATGGGTGACCCAGGAGCTTCTGAAGCTAAGGACAAATCTACGGGGAAAGGAAAACAGTCGTCTGACGACGCGTCGCTGAATCTCGACGAGATCCGCGAACTTGCCGAGTTGGTCAACGAGCACGGATTCACTGATTTCGAGTTCGAGAACGAGAATATCCGGGTTCGGCTGAGCAAGCAGGTAAATACACCTGTGTACGCGGCTCCGCAGATGGCTGCACCTGTGCAGGCAGCTCCGGCTGGCGCGTCACCTTCAGCAACTGCCGAATCGGTACCTGCGGTTGTTGACGAAGATGCAAGCCTGCACAAGATCACGTCGCCGATCGTTGGGACGTTTTATCGTTCGCCGGCTCCGGACAAACCGTCTTATGTTTCTGAGGGTTCGGTAGTGTCGCCGGAATCGGTTGTTTGCATCGTGGAAGCGATGAAGCTGATGAACGAGATCCAGGCGGAGACGAGCGGCGAGATCGTAAAGATCTACGTCGAGAACGGAGCACCGGTCGAATACGGCCAGCCCCTGTTCGGTATCAGGAAGTAAGTGAAATAAGCCACGAATTTCACGAATTTCACGAATTCTTTTTGAATCATTCGTGTAATTTGTGTGATTCGTGGCTAACTCTTTATGACTAGAGAGATCCGAAAAATTCTGATCGCTAACCGCGGCGAGAGCGCGAACCGCATCATCTGGACCGGTAAGGAAATGGGCATCCAGACGGTCGCTGTTCACTCCGAAGCGGATCGCGAGGCATTGCACGTTAGATTTGCCGATGAGGCGGTCTGCATCGGTGCGGCTCCGTCGGCTCAAAGCTATCTGAACATTCCGGCGATCATCAGTGCGGCTGAGATCACAAACGTTGATGCGATCCATCCGGGTTACGGATTTCTGGCCGAGTCCGCCACGTTTGCCCGGATCTGCGACGATTGCAATATCAAATTCATCGGGCCGAAGGCTGACGTGATCGCGATGATGGGCGATAAAGTCGAGGCTCGGCGGACGATGCAGGCGGCGGGAGTTCCGATCCTGCCGGGCAGTCCGGATCCGATCGAGTCTGCGGAAGAGGCGATCGCTCTTGCTAAAGACATCGGCTTTCCCGTGATCATCAAGGCGGCGGCGGGCGGCGGCGGACGCGGGATGCGGATCGTTCGCGAAGAGTCAGAGCTTAAGAACAATCTCGAGTTAGCCCAGTCCGAGGCCCTAGCGGCATTCAAAAACGGATCGGTGTATATCGAACGTTACGTCGAACGGCCGCGGCACATTGAGATCCAGGTGCTTGCGGATGAACACGGAAACGTCGTACATCTCGGTGAACGTGAATGCTCGATCCAGCGGCGACATCAGAAGCTTCTCGAAGAAGCTCCTTCACCGGTGATCACGCCCGAGCAGCGTGAGGCGATGGGAGCCGTCGCGGTCAAGGCTTGTCGGGAGATCGGCTATTCGAGCGCGGGTACATTCGAATTTCTTCTCGATGAAGACGGCAGTTTCTACTTCATGGAGATGAACACGCGTATCCAGGTCGAGCATCCGGTGACGGAGATGATCACGCTGACCGACATTGTGCGAAATCAGATCCGCATCGCGACCGGTGAAGACCTGGCCTACCAGCAGGACGAAGTGCGGTTGTTCGGACATTCGATCGAGTGCCGGATCAATGCCGAAGACCCGGTAAAGTTCACGCCGAGTCCGGGAAAGATCACGACATTCCAAATTCCCGGCGGGCCGGGAGTTCGAGTCGATACGGCTGTCTATCCGGGATATGTTGTACCGCCGTATTATGATTCGATGATCGCGAAGCTGATCGTCCACGCTCGAACGCGTGAGCTTGCGATCGCACGTATGGAGCGGGCGTTGGATATGATGGTGATCGAAGGCATCAAGACGACGATCCCGCTTCACAAAAAGATCATGGCGGACGAACGGTTTCGCGCCGGAGACTTTTCTACGAAGTTCATGGAAGAGTTTGAGTACGAAATTAGTTAACGGTGAATAGCTGAAAGCAGGTTGCTCGAACAACCTAAAATATCAGATAATAAAGGGAGAATACTATTCACTATTAGTTGTTAGTTATTCACTAATCTTCGTGGTTACCGAATGCAAAATTTCGGAGTTACTGCGAGCAACAGGAGAGGCCAATAAGGGCAATTAGAAAATGGCAACATTAAAAGAAACGAAAGAAAAGTTAGTCGGAGATTACAAGACGCACGGTTCAGATACCGGATCGTCACAGGTTCAGATTGCGTTGCTGTCGCAGCGGATCACGGAATTGACCGCGCACTTCAAGATTCACAAGAAAGACAATAATTCGCGTCGCGGATTGCTCATTCTGGTCTCGCGTCGTCGTAAGCTTCTGGATTATTTGAAGCGAAAGAATATCGCCGAGTATCACACGATCATTGAGAAGCTCGGACTGAGACGATAAAGGAAAAAGGCAAAAGTAGAAAGTAAAACCGAAAGTATAATTTGCCTTTTGAATTTTTACTTTTTACTTGAGTTGGCCGCTTCGGGCCGCAAGTTTTACACAAGTTCCCTACGAAGGATTTTGATGATGCCTGCTGAACGTGACAGCGACAATTTTGGCCACATACAAAATAGGAACGAGATTTTGGAATTCTCCGAGAGCGGCGGGTGCTTCACGAACAGCACTGGCCGCTTTTGTTTTGAGGAATAGAAATGACTAAAAAGAAATATTTGAAAGAATCGATCAAGGTTGGCGGCCGTGATCTATCAGTTGAAACAGGAAAGGTCGCCAAGCAGGCGGATGGTTCGGTCGTAATTCAATACGGCGACACGATGCTGCTCGTGACGGCGGTAAGCATGCGGACAGCAAAGGAAGGATTGGATTTCTTCCCGCTGACGGTCGAGTATCGTGAAGCAACATACGCGGCCGGCCGCATTCCCGGAAACTACTTCCGCCGCGAGGGCCGTCCGAGCGAGAAAGAAATTCTCACCTGCCGTCTAATCGACCGCCCGGTCCGCCCGCTGTTCGCGGATGGCTATCGATTCGAAACCCAGATCGTCGCGACGGTTATCTCGTCCGACGCGGAAAATGATCCGGACGTGATCGCGATCACCGGTGCGTCGTGTGCGCTTTATCTGTCGGACATTCCGTTCCACAATCCCATCGCCGGTATCCGCATCGGTTTGATCGAAGGCAAGTATGTGATTAACCCGACCTTCGATCAGCGTCGCGAATCGGAGCTGAATCTAGTTGTGGCGGGTACGGAAGAAGCGATTTGCATGGTCGAGTGCGAAGCTCAGGAAGTAGCCGAGAACATCATGGTTGAGGCCCTGATGCTCGCACACAAAGAGATCAAGCGGCTTTGTCTGTGGCAGAAGGAACTTGGCAAGGCTCTAGAGATCACGAAGCGTGAATTCGTAACCCTAGAACTCGACAAGCACATCGTTGCCGATGTCGAGAAGACATGGACCGACAAGCTTCGCACCGCGCTCGATTCGACCGGACGCGACAAGCTTGAGGTTTATGCAGGTCTCGACGCCCTGAAGAAGGAAGTCGTTGAAAGCTATCCGGAAGACGATCCGGGTGCACGTGCGACTGCGGGCAAGGCATTTGGAAAGCTGAAAGAGAAGATCTTCCGCGAGGATATGCTCGGCAACCGCCGCCGTCCCGATGGCCGAAAGTTTTCGGAGATCCGCCCGATCACCTGCGAGGTCAACTGGCTTCCTCGTGTTCACGGTTCGTCGCTATTTACCCGCGGTGAAACGCAGGCGATCGTCACCACCACGCTCGGTACCAAGATGGACGAGCAGTATATGGACGACATCGAGAAGGGCGAAGTGAAGCGCCGCTTTATGCTGCATTACAACTTCCCGCCATACTCGGTCGGCGAAGCGGGCCGTTTTGGCGGAACGTCGCGTCGCGAGACCGGCCACGGTAATCTCGCACGTCGTGCGATCGAAGCGGTGCTGCCGAGCGAAGAAGAGTTTCCTTATACGCTCCGCATCGTTTCGGATATTACGGAATCGAACGGGTCGTCGTCGATGGCTTCGGTCTGCGGCGGCATCCTGAGCTTGATGGACGCCGGTGTGCCGATCAAGCGTCCGGTCGCTGGTGTTGCGATGGGACTGGTGATGGAAGGGAAGCAGTACGCGATCCTTTCGGATATCGCCGGTGCCGAAGATCACTACGGCGATATGGACTTTAAGGTGACCGGAACGACTGAAGGC
>DAIOWA010000143.1:0-6722 GCA_036758705.1 Pyrinomonadaceae bacterium
GATCGAATTGCCGCCGGATTTGCCGCCCGAAAAACTCGACGAAATAAGAAAATTAGCCGACGCGCGCGTGACGGAGGGCAACGCGCTGATTTCTTCGGGCTTTGCGGAACTCGAGGGAGCAAATCAAAGACAGGATCTTGCCGCGATGCGCGAAGCGTCGGAAGAAGTCCGGCGCGGGCAAATACTGCTCGAAAGCGGTCTCGCCGCGCAAAAGGCCCTAGCCGAAAATCAGAATCCGCGGGACGTTTCCTTTCGCTGGATCAAACAAAACATGAATCTCGCTCCCGCCGTCGAAGGCGGGCGGCCGCACGGATTTTTCGGACTTTCGTGGTTTCATTACATCTCCATGCTGACGCTCGCCGCGTTTTCCGTCGCGATGATCTGGATGTATTTCCGCAAGATGAAACGCGCGGGTGCGCTCGTCGCAAGACTGGCGGGCGGTGCAGACGGTGATATACCGCTTCCGGCTGTTTCAATGCTTGCTTCCCTTCCGCAGTCTTCTAACACCGAGCCGGTCGCCGTCAATCTCGACATCGCGCCGTCGAAATCGAATTCGTGGTCTGGAACTTTGCTCGTCGCGAAGATTTTCGACGAAACGCCGAAAGTCAAGACGTTTCGACTGACCAACCCGGCAGGCGGAAAACTGCCGTTCAACTATCTGCCGGGACAATTCGTAACGGTGACGGTCGTTCCGAACGGCGTCCCCGTCAAGCGTTCCTACACGATTGCCTCGTCGCCGACAACCCGCGATTACTGCGAAATCACCGTCAAGCACGAAGAACACGGAACCGTTTCGCATTATTTAAATAATCAAGTTCACGAAGGCGAGCTGCTGCAACTGACGGGACCTTCCGGCAAATTCACTTTTACCGAGCAGGAAGCCGACAGCGTCGTGCTGATCGCAGGCGGCGTCGGGGTTACGCCTTTGATGAGCGTCGTGCGCTTTCTGACCGACCGCTCGTGGAAAGGCGAGATTTACTTTTTCTTCGCCTGCTGGAGCGAGAAAGATATTATTTTCCGTGAAGAAATCGAGTATCTGCAAAAACGCTATCCGAATCTGCGCGTCTGGATAATTCTCGAACAGCCCCCTGAAGATTCCGAAAACGCTTATCTTGCGGGACGCATCACGAAAGAAATCATCGCCGAGCGCGTGCCGGAAATCTCTTCCCGCCGCGTCCACATTTGCGGACCCGTGCCGATGATTGACGCGGTTAAGCAGATGCTCGACGAACTCGAAGTGCCGAAGGAGAATGTCAGAACCGAGATTTTCACTGCCAACCCGCCCGCGCCGAAAGCCGCGCCGCTCGCGCCCGAAGAAGCCGGAAACGCGGCCGTCGCCCGCTTCGCCCGCTCGAAGAAAACCGCCGTGATGCCGCCGGACAAAACGATTCTCGAAGCGTCCGAGGATGTCGGCGTGAACATTGATTACTCGTGCCGCGTCGGGACGTGCGGCATTTGTAAAACCCAACTGCTTTCCGGGAAAGTTACGATGGAGATCGAGGAAGCCTTAACCGACGAGGACAAGGCGAATAACATCATTCTGGCTTGCCAGGCCAAAGCGACCGAGGATGTCGCGGTTGATGCGTGAATTTTATGGAGCGCGAACGAACGATTATCGGCAGCCTGCTTCTGCTTCAGCTAGTTTTGTGGCTGGGCTTTCTCGTGCATCGAAGCCCGCGCTTTCCGGGAAGTCTGGCGGGGGGCGTTCTGGCAGTGTCGGGCGCGCTGCTGATGGTTGTGCCGCCGATTCTTTATTCCGCCGCCAAACGGACCGGATCTCTTAAACGATTGATAACGAAGCGAATCTCGCTCGGTACGCTTCTCTCGTGGCACGTTTACACGGGTATTGTCGGCTCGATCCTGGCGATCCTGCACACCGGGCATCGCTTTGAGAGCAGTCTCGGCATCTGGCTGACCGCGATGATGCTGCTTACGGTACTGAGCGGTTTTGTCGGCAGGTATTTTCTCAATTACGCCTCGTTGGAGTTACGCGAAAAGCGAGATCTGCTGAACAAATTGGCAACCGAATACAACCAAACCGTCGGCGAGATGTCGCGCCAGCCGAACGCCGGACTCGCTTCCGTCGTTTCGCGCGGCGGAGTGGCGGGACGAGCGATGAACAGTTTCTTCGGCGCGGACATTTTTCTCAAGCGAGAAAATGACGCGCTCCCCAGCCGCGCCGTGCGGCTCGCGGAATCAATCGCCGATGTCGAATACGCGATAAAAACGCACGAACTGTTAAAACGGCGAACCGCGATTTGGCTCAAAGTCCACATCGCAACATCGCTCGTTTTTTACCTTTTGCTCGTCCTGCACGTCTGGGCGGCAATTTATTTCGGTTTGAGATGGTTCGATTAAATCTGAAAACCTGGCTGAAGATTTTCGTGCTGCTCGGGGGAGCGGCGATGGCTGTCGCCGCTTTCTGGTATACGCGCAGCAATCGCACCGGGTGGCAAAGCCAGGTGATGCCGGGCAAGTTGTCCGTTGCACACACTTTTCTCGAAACCGACTGCGCCAGTTGCCACACGGCTGTGCAGGGCGTTGACGAGGCGAAATGTATCGCCTGCCACGCGAATAACGAAGCCCTGCTCCAACGGCAGCCGACCGCCTTTCACGCCAACGTTTCAAACTGCGCCGCCTGCCACGTCGAGCATCAAGGCGCGGACGCGAATTTGCGTGTGATGAGCCACGAGGCCCTGGCGCGAATCGGCGCAAATTTGATCCCCGAAGGCGCGAACGTTCCGAATCAAACGAATATTCAACTTCTGCCCGAAAATCACCCGCCCGTTTCCTCGCTTGAAGCCAGACTCGACTGCGCTTCCTGCCACTCAACAAAAGACAAACATTTCGGACTTTTCGGGCAAAACTGCGCTTCCTGCCACGCCACAACCCAATGGACGATCCCATCGTTTCGGCACCCCAGCCCGCGCTCGCAGGATTGCGCCCAGTGCCATCAAGCACCGCCGAGCCACTATATGGAGCATTTTTCGATGGTGTCTAAACGCGTCGCCCGACAGGAAAACGCACAGGTCAATCAGTGCTACGTCTGCCATCAGACGACTTCGTGGAACGATATTAAAGGCATCGGTTTTTACAAGCATCATTAAAGTTAGTCTTTTCTTATTTGGCAACAGCCGCCAGGATCGCCAGAATTAGCTGCGCGAAGATCACTTTGGCGATCAACGCTGTCGGTAAGACCGAAGCGTAGCCGATGTTCGGGAGCTCGTTGCGGGTTTGTTCCTGGGCGAAACCTAGAATTGCGGGTTGCGTGTGGGCTCCTGTAAGAATTCCGACAAGCAGATTCATCGGAATTCCCAAGAGCTTGTAGCCGACCCAAAGAATTGCGAATGCCGAACCGAAAGTTATGAAGGCTCCAACGATCACTATAGTTAACACACTGTCTTGACCTAAAGCCTGCCAGAACGCATTGCCGGAGCGAGTCCCGATGCCCGCCAAGAATAAAACAAGGCCGAGCTGCCGCAAAGTCAAATTGGCGCTGTACGGGATGTTCCAGACGAAAGGACCCGTGCGCTCTAATTTGCCCAGGATCAGAGCGACGATAAGCGGTCCGCCCGCCGCCCCGAGCTTGAAGATGAACCCTCCCGGAAGTGGAATCGGAATTGTACCGATGAGCAGTCCGGCGGCAAGACCGAGTGCAAATGTCAGGATGTCGATCTCGCTCAAAGCGCGGTAGGAATCGCCAAAGAATTTATATACTTCTTTGACGCGCTCACGGCTCGACAACACCCGTACGCGGTCACCGTACTCGAAGACCGTGTCCGCCTGCGGCAGGAATTCGACATCACCGCGACGCACTCGCGTTACGGTGGCCCCCAGAAGCTGCGGCAAGTGAAGATCGCCGATTTTTTGTCCGACCACCTGGGAACTCGAAACGAAAATTCGGTAATAGTCGCGCAGGCTGCCATCCGACTCCATCTGCGGTTTGGATCGCTCGCCAAAAAAACCAACCACGCGGTCGATCTCCTCACTTGTTGCGCAGATCGTAATTAAATCGCCCGATTGTAAGCGTGTTTCGTCCTCCGCGATCGTTTGCTCGTGTTTCCGGATTAAACGTCCGAAGAGGACTTCAAAACCGTTCTCATCCCTCAATTGTCCGAGACTTTTCCCAATCGCCGGTGCCTTTGATACAAGGATCGTCTGGCAGTGTATTGGACGCGTCGGAAGGGGAACGTCGCGCACACTTCGGGCCTCTTCCTCATAGTCTATTCGCCACCAACGCTGCAGTATGATTACCGACAAAATCAAGCCCAGAACGCCAACAGGATAGGTGAGCGAATAACCCACGACCGGTTCTGCGAGTAAGTTGGCTAGTTCGGCATCCGTAAAATGTCCTTTCGCGAAATGGTTTCTGGTAAACTCAAGCACGCCTGCCAAAGCGGATGTATTTGTCACGCTCCCCGTGTACACTCCCGCTGCGATTGCAGGTGTTAATGAGAAGATCTTGTGGGCGGCAACAACAAGCAGGGCATCCGCGCTCAGGATCATCAGCACGAGAACGTTGCTGCGCCATCCGCGGCGCCTGAGCGAAGAAAAAAATGGGGACCCGCTGTTTAAGCCCAGGGTGTATATGAAAAGTCCCTGTCCGAGCACGTAAACGACTTCCGGCAGCTTTAATCGAGTGTCGAGGGCCCCCACGGCGAGGCCGGCGAACAGAACGGCCGCGATGCCGAGGCTGCACCCTCGGACTGTTATTCGCCCCAGCGGATAACCGATCGCCGCAACAACGAACAAGAGTAGAACAGGATTTTCGGCAAGCAAATTTATCATCAAGGCTCGTAAGCCTCGCACGAATCCGACAATACGTTATGTTCGGTTCTTGAAGTGGCGGCGGGACTTGGTCTCAGATACCACGGTCTTTTCCTATGGCTGGCCTTGTACAGGAGCTGCCCTGTCGATCGGCTCCAATTAGTCTTGCGGCTTTTCAGATTTCTCGCCTTCCAGATCCGCGTTTATCCGCTCGCACTGCTCTCGGAGTTCGGTGGAGCGGAGCTTTACTCGCTTAAGCTCCGGTACGGCGCAGGTCCGCCGAAATCCCATCACGGCGTGATCGACCCGCTCGAACGCCTCGGAGATCCGCTCCAGGTCACTAGCCGCGAGGAATACTCCGCGACGGAGTTCCACCCTTTGTCTGGCCATAGCTGCCATTTCCAGTGGACCGGCCAGCGAAGAAAAATCTTTCACCAGCGTGGCGATATCGGCGCGCAACCGGTCGAGGATCGCGGCGCAGTTCACGCCGGTTCCCTCCGCTTTGCTGACCTGCTTGTGACCGCCGCAACAACTGCAGCGGCCTGCCAAATGAGCATCCGCATCGCCACATTCGCACTCATCCGGTAATAATTCGACAGCTTGAAACAATTGGGTTGCCCCGGAACGCACACTTTGCCACCGCGATAGGAAATCGATCTGTACTGTATTGTTCATGGTGCACCTCTGATATTAACTTCCAATCCAGGCGGACTCGTTTTCAGGTTTCTTGGATATTGAGAATTCCGTCGTTGCTTCGGACATATTCGAGAGCGTATTCGAGTTCGCCGCGCGTTTCGGCGTGGAGAGTATAAAGCGGCTGCTCCGGTTCGACGACAGTGCTTATCGGAGCGTGAAGCTCCAGGCCGGCGGTTTTTGCCTTTGGAGCTCCCGTGAGCTTTGCTGCCCGTCCGAGCTTTCGATTGTCAATGGCGGTCACTACCCCTTTGAAGGGCGCGCTGACGAGATGCGAAAATTCCGCCCGTCCGGGTTCCCGGAACCCGCCCTGAGCTTCGCATATGGCGTAAAACTTTCTCCAGGCACATCCGTCGGCCAGAATTTGTGCAGCCGTTCTGCTTCCCTGCCCTTGCGGAACCGATCGTGACAATTCGAGTATTTGGCCGGCCAGTATCAATGCTCGCTCGCGTAGATCCTCCGGGGCATTCGACTCATTTCGCAGGACAGATAGAACGTCCTTCGCCTCAAGTGCGGGGCCGATGCCGCGTCCGACAGGCTGCGAGCCGTCTGAGATCGTCGCCTGCACCTCCAAACCGACAGCCCTTCCCACGGTTGATAGAAGCTTGCTCAGCGAACCGGCTGCTTCAAAGGACCGAACCTTGGCGGTTTCGCCGACCGGAATATCGATAACGACATGAGTGGAGCCTGCCGCGGCTTTTTTCGATAGAACAGAAGCGACCAATTGCCCCTCGCCGTCGATGTCGAGAGCCCGTTCGATGCGGATCAGAACATCATCAGCCGGGCTGAGGTTGACAGAACCGCCCCACGCTACGCAGCCCCCTTCGCGTTCCACGACTTTCCGCATTTCCCCCAGTCCGAGGCTAACGGGAGCGAGAGTTTCCATTGTATCGGCCGTTCCTGCGGGCGAAGTTATGGCGCGCGATGAGGTCTTCGGCATAGTCAGGCCAAAGGCAGCAACGATCGGGACAACGAGCAAAGTGGTTCGATTTCCCGGCAGTCCGCCAACGCAGTGCTTATCCATGATCGGTGCTGCGTTCCATGAGAGTTCGTCCCCGCTTGCGATCATCGCCTTGGTCAGGCTTATGACTTCATCCAGCGCCATTCGATCGCCCGCACAGGCGGCGATGAACGCAGAAAGATCCACGTCCGAATAGCGCCGGGCGGCTATGTCACCGATAATATGCCGGTAATCGTCCGGTTCAAGATGTTTTCCGTAGAGTTTGGCTCGAACATCCCCAAGGGACGCGAGAGGGAGCGGG
>DAIOWA010000144.1:0-6716 GCA_036758705.1 Pyrinomonadaceae bacterium
ATGGGCCGCAGTGGCAAGCATCCTAAGGAAGAACTCAAGCCGGGAATGCTCGCCGAGTTTCTCGTAAAGAAGGTCGATAACGACAAGCAAACGCTTGAGGTAGAGCTCGCGCAGGTGCCGGAAGTTCAGGCCTCGATCGTTTGTATCAACGCCAAGAACGGCGAGATCGTGACGATGGTCGGCGGTTACGATTTTCAAACCAGCAAATTCAACAACGCGACGCAAGGATTGCGGCAGACGGGCTCCGCCTATAAGCCGTTCATATATACGGCGGCGGTTGAGGATGGTATGACGCCCGATATGCTGGTCAGCGGTGCCCCGATCAAACGCGGCGGATGGCAGCCGACAAACTACGGCGGTGCTCCGAGTCACCCGAACGTACCGATGAAGATCGCCCTTGCGAAATCTTACAACATCGCCGCGGTTCATTTGCTCGAGCAGGTCGGAATTCAAGCCGGTGCCCAGATGGTCCGTCGCTTCGGCATATCGAACCCGATGGCTCCGAGCCTGCCGTCCGCACTCGGGGCAAGCGAGGCATCTCTGCTTGAAATGACCGCGGCATACAGCGCATTCCCGAACAAAGGAGTTCGCGTTCAGCCGCATTTGATCCGCGAGGTCTATAGCCGTGATGGCAGTTTGCTGGAAAAATTTGAGGGAACAAGTTCGCGCGTTACAAGCGAATACGTTGCCCTCACGATGGTCGATATGATGCGCGGCGTTGTCGCGGGCGGGGGTACCGCTACCGGTGCGAGTGCTGGCGGACAGCCTCTGGCAGGTAAGACCGGAACCGTGAACAACGAGACCGACGTGTGGTTTATCGGATATACGCCGAGCTACGTGACTGGAGTTTGGATGGGGAATCCGCTCCGCAAGGAATCGCTCGGAGCCGGTATGACCGGCGGCCACGGAGCGGTACCGTATTTCAATGCCTTTATGATCCCCTTTATGAAGGGCAAACCCCGCGAGTCGTTCCCCGGCGTTCCACCGATCCCGGCTGAAATGCGGACCTTGATGGAACGCAACAAACGTGAGGAGCTTGAGAAACTCGAGAAAGCCGACCAGGCCGCGATCAGGTCAGGAGCCACGACCGCGACCACGACGGCCGATCCAGCAGCGACGGTTCCCACGGGGACGGAGACCGGCACGAGTCCGAGTTCTACGGAGGTGAAACCGGCCACCACTGAAGTCGCTCCGCCGCCTGTAACGAGGCCGGTTGCGAAGCCGCCGGTTCGCGATCCGGATCCGCCCAAGTCTGAGCAGCCCGAAGGCTCGAGACGCAAAGGTAAAAAAGGAGACAATTAAATCGACGCGGAGAGTGAGAGACGCAGGGACGCAGTGATTTGCGTCCCTATTTTATAGTCCATTTTTCGGGCTCGGTTTCCATTTTAACTAGTTGACCCAAGATCAAGTCGGTAGGTCGCGTCGAGCTTTTCGAATGTTTCCGTGTTGATGTATTTACAGCGAAGCGATACTTCAAGCCAAACTCGTGTCTCGTCCGCCTCCATCTCGGCATCGCTTATCTTGCTAACGAAATGAGCCGGATATCGCCGTTTTCTCCATGCCTCGCCGATTTGAGCATACGGATCCGAACGACCTTCGGATCTGATCGGTCAGCGAGTAACGCTCTTCGGGAGGGAAGGTCTTCGTGATCTCAAAGATCTCCATCGCCGCTTCAAACGCATTCTGATAAACGAGCAACTCTCGGAAGCTTCTAATATTCGCCATCGAATCACTGCGTCTCTGCGTCTCACTTTCGCCGCGTCAAAACATTTTATCCAATGAATTGTCCTAGATAATGCGGCAGCATCTTTCGCCACCATGGCCAGTCGTGGCTGACGTCGTGTCCCCAGAGTTCGAGAAGATGCGGGATGCCTTTTGACTGCAGAATGTTCGACAGATCACGGCTGCGATCCGGGGCTTCGTAATTGCCCTGGCCCGATACGATCACGATCGAATCTGCATTCTGCAGACGCGGCAGGTGATAGTCGTCGTTAAGCTGCCGCAGGTACATATTTGGGTTGTTGAAGTAGACGTTGTCGTCGTAAAAACCCTTGTCGAGATAGCTATAAATGTCGTAGCTTCCGCTCATCGCGATCGTACCGCGGAAATTGTCGGAGTGTTTGAAATAGGTATTCGCCGCGAGGAATGCACCAAGCGACGCCCCGGTCGTAAGCGGCTTTGCGTCCTCTCCGCACTCGTTGCGGATCAGCGGAAGAACTTCCTCCATAATGTACCGGTCGTAACGGGTCAGCATCTCGACCTTCCAGCCCGGGTGCGATTCTCGGTTGAGCAGGCTGTATTTGTTCACTGAGTTGATCGAATAAGCACGGATCAGACCGTTCTCAAGAAAATACTTGATCGAATCGATCAGATAGAATCGCTCATATTCAAGATAGTCGGCGGCGGCCGTCGGGAACATCAGCAGCGGATATCCCGCATGGCCGTAAGCCACGAGCGGCATTTCCATGTTGAGGTTCGAGCTGTACCAGGAAGTTATGTCACGTCGCATAAGAGTGTCAGTAGCCCGCACGTAAGTAAGGGCTCATATTTTAAGATTGAAATAGTTGAGACTATTTGAATTTGCCGGTCATCGCAAGTTTCAATGCAAAAGCCCGCACGTAAGTAAGAGCGGTACGCTCACCTTGAATAGCTCGCATCACGGGTTTCGTTGCGCAAGCCCGCACGATAGTAAGGGCGGTACTTCCAGCTTGAATGTACCGCCCTTGGTAACGCGCGGGCTTGTGCAAGCGAACTACGCCGATGTGATCTTAAGCCCCGCGATACCAGCGATGATCAGAAGGATGCAGAGTACGCGAACGAAATCCCGCGGCTCGTCGAAAAGAAGCATACCGATGATCGCCGCTCCGACAGTTCCGATTCCCGTCCAAACCGCGTATGCCGTACCGATCGGCAGGGTTCTCAATGCCAGCGAAAGAAAATAGAAACTCGCAATCATCAAAACGCCGGTGATCAGGCTCGGCAAGAGTCGAGACCAGCCTTCCGTATACTTCAGCCCGATCGCCCAAGCGATCTCGAGCAGCCCCGCAATGCCAAGAAATACCCAGTTCATATATGGAACGCGGACGCCATCGGGCGTCCGTCTGAATGAGCTACTCGCGGACGATGACGTCCGCGTTCCATTATTATTTCACGACCGTGATGTCTCGAGTAGTCGAGTTGTATCCGCCGTTATCGACGACCTTGCCGTCCTTGTCGACCAATTCGAGCTTGATAGAGTGCTTACCGGCGGTCCAACCCTGCAGCCAGATCGGGGCCCATTTCTCGATAAACTTCGGCTCGCCGCCGTTTACCGAATAGCGCACGCGATACTCGCCTCCGTCACCCACAAGCTTACCGTTCGCCAGCCAGAAATCGATCATGATCGCGTCGGCATCCGCATCCTTGTATTCGCCTTTCGGACGGCTGTACGTCAGCAGCGGTTTCTTCGCGTCTACCGCTCCGCCGGTCGAAGCCTGCATTGCTTTTCCTTCGGGCGTCGGAGCAGCGTTGGCGTTCGAGTTTGACGGAGGCGCCGGAGCGTTGAACGAACTCTTCG
This sequence comes from Pyrinomonadaceae bacterium, assembly GCA_036758705.1. GTDB lineage: Bacteria > Acidobacteriota > Blastocatellia > Pyrinomonadales > Pyrinomonadaceae > OLB17. The sequence goes on from DAIOWA010000144.1 coordinate 3,557, forward strand.
CGTTCGACATTTGCTGACCGCTGTTCGTCGTCGCGGGCTGGTTCGCATTAGCGTTGCCGCCCTTCACCGTGAACTTCACCATCTGGAACGAGCCGTCGTTCTTATAGCTCTCATGCCAGGGACGTGAGGCGAAGACTCGCAGGGTATGCTCGCCGTCAGACACATTCCGAAGCTCAAACTCCTGATTCAAGTTGTAATAGGCCTCATACGGCTGATTATCCAGGATAACGTGGATGTGATTTCCCGTGTGGGTTTCCTCATCCATACCGGGTTGATAATCTTTAAGGTTGCTGGCAAGCCCTAGCCTAACTTTGACGATCGAACCGGTAACATCCGAGCCATCTTTGGGTGCCAATATCATAAGGATAGGCTTGGCTGAATCTTGCTCACCGCGAGCCGCCATCATATCCTTGACCTTCTGCGGCCTCTCGACTTCGGTCAGATTCTGCGGCCCGCCGGGAGCGGCGTTCGTGTTTGAATTCGCGTTATGATTCGCGTGGTTCGCGTTAGATAGATTGTTGGCGGCCGGCCCGCAGGCGGTTCCGACCGCAACCATGATCCCCGTAAAAATGAGTACAAGTTTCTTCATAATTTTCCCCCAGAAAGCTAAACGACTGCGACTTCCGCCAGCTTACGACTTGTCGCAAACACAGTTTCAAAATTATCGATCAGCCGCTCCTCGACCTCGGCCAGATCCACCTCGCGGTCAAGCAGCCTGTCCATCGAAGTCACCGGCTCGCCTTCACACGCAATGATCCAGTTGTAATAGCTAAGGTCGGTGTTTACGTTGAGCGCAAATCCGTGCGTCGTCACCCAGCGTTTTATGTGGACTCCGATCGCGGCGACCTTGCCTTCGATGGTGTGCACGCCCGTAAGGCCTTCGATCCGAAATGCTTCGATACCAAAATCGGCAAGCGTCCGGATCAGCACTTCTTCGAGGTCGCGCACGTATTTGTGGACATCTTCGCGGTCCGGCGAAAGTGAAAAGATCGGGTAGCCGACGATCTGTCCGAGGCCGTGATACGTGACCTTTCCGCCGCGATCGGTCTCAAAAACTTCGATGCCAAGATTCCTCAAAACTTCGGCGGTTGCCAGCACGCCTGCTTCCTTCGAGCGCCGTCCGATCGTGAATGTATGCGGGTGTTCGAGCAGTAATAGATAGTCTTGCGTCCGATTATCGATCACCGCGGCTTCCAGCTCTTTTTGAAGGCCAAGAGCATCGGCATAGGCGATCCGACCAAGGCGTCGAACTTCTAGCTCCCTTTTTTGCATCTATAGATATGATAGAATTTTTGAACAGCTATTAGAAATCAGGGCAGATCTATGAAAACTATTCTTTTTGCATCGCTTTTTGTCTTGTCTCTCTCGATCTTTGCAGTGACGGGAGAAGCTCAGAAAAAACGGAAGCCCACGCCCAGGGCTACTCCCAAGCCGACCCCGGTAAGGACAACTCCGACCAACGCCGTCGTATCATCTGCGAAGCAGGAGGTGTCGAACCAGCTTTATAACGTCAACGTTTTTGTTGAACGGCTCGGTCCGATCGCTGTGGCGATCGAAAAGGCGGATCGAGACAATGCGGCCCGCCGCTTGAGTCGCGACGACGCTGCCGCGAACGAGACGAATAAACAAAAGGTCATCGCTGCTATCCGCGTGCTCCGCGGTGCACTGGTCAATCTTGAATCCGATTTTCGCACCAAGCCACAGTTGAGCTCCTACCTGTCGAAGATCCAGGGGATCAGTACGCTTTCGGCCGATGCGGAAGATAGCGCGATCGCCGGCAAGTTTGTCGCTGCGAAGGATCCGCTCCGCGAGATCGCCTTGAAGCTGAACGACACGCTGGCGGTCTTGCCCGGCCCGGTCGTCGGCGGAAGCTCTGCTCCAACGCGAGCCGCTTCGACAACGGCGGTTCCGACCCAAATGGTCTCGAATACAACTCCGTCAACATCAACTGCCAGGCGCGGCCCGGCCGTAGGGATGACAACGGCGGAGGTTTCGAGTTCGACTTGGGGCACACCGACAAATAAAAGAACCTCGACCACCGCTAACGGGACGACCGAGGTTTGGACCTACGCCGGAAAGGGAACGATCTATTTTTACAACGGAAAAGTAACGCAGATCCTGCGTTAAGGCTTCGAAAGCTTAGCGACCTTTTTATCTGGCTCGCAGGCCTCGATCGGCTTCCTGGGATCCACAAGAGCCGTCGCAGTGCCTTCGAGCCCGAGTTTTTCCCGGATGTACTTTTCGGCGTCCGGTTGAACGAGTTCGCCGTTAACGAGCGTCGTTTTATCCGTCAGAACCTCACCCGAGGGCTTCAATGTGGCCGGATCGAGGAGCACATACCACGGCGTTCCCCACCTACGCTTGTCGCCCGCTTCGGTACGAAGCAGATAATGATTTGAACTCATCCGAGCCGACTGATTGTCCGATTCATAGACCATTGGAAACGTCAGTTTGAACTGATCGAGATGAGCCTTCATCTTATCGACCGGATCATATTCACCTACGCCGATGATAGCCAACCCAGACGCGGCATATTTGTCGTGTAGGCCTTTTACAAATTCAAGATCGTGCCGCCAGTTCGGACACCACGGAGCCCAATAAACGACCATCACGAGCTTTTTCCCTTTCGCGAACGAACGCAAATTCGTCTCGCCGCCGCCCTTGACGTTCTTCAGCGTCCAATCTTTATAAACGATCGGTTTCTCTGAGATCGGCGATTGCTCGTTCTGGGCAATGGCAAGTCCGGCAAGTACAAGGGTAAGGATAAGTACGCAAATATTTCTCATCGGATTTAAGGTTAGGTGTTGAGATGGATGTTTACAAGAAAAAAGTTGTTTGCAGAAGCCCGCACGTTAGTAAGGGCTTAACTCACAACTCAACGGTCGGCCTTCTCCCGCAATCTTCGTCCCCAATGAACGATGTTGAGATAGATCCCTGTCAACGCCGATAGCGTCGCCAGGGCCGAAAAGACCATCCACTTGTCACTATCCACGGAAGAAACGCGGATTTTGTGATAATCTTCTAGCAAATGAGCAGCCCGACAGTTACCGATATCTTCAAACGTGCACTCGAACTTCGCTCCAAAAATCCGAGCGGACCGGTCGAGTCGATCAAATCGCAGCTACTTAGCGAGTTCAGCGGCAAATCGTTTCCCGAGACC
>DAIOWA010000145.1:0-6709 GCA_036758705.1 Pyrinomonadaceae bacterium
AAGCCGCTTCGGGCGATGTGCGCATTTTCGTCCCGCTCGATGGCCTTGAACCGCAAACCGATCTCGCATCGCTAAACCTTCGCTCCGGAACAACGATCCGCACGGCCTGCGAACTTCTTCGCGAAGATCAGTATCTGAATCCCGGCGTGATGCCGCGGCGGCAGCTTCTGGATCAAATGGGGATCGACGCGACCTGCACGGTGAAGAGTCCGCTGCTGATCGAGGTTGTCGGACGGCCGTCATGGTCATCGCCGTTCGATCTTGTTTACGAGCAGCGTGCAGGGCTCATCGCAGAGTTCCGCGAACGCCTCTCGCCGAAAGCCGCGGGAGTCATGATCGCATCGCTACTCGGTGATAAGCATTATCTTGACAGGGATACAGCCGACGTGTTTCGCGATGGCGGGACGTTTCACGTTCTTGTTATTTCAGGCCTGCACATCACATTTATTGGAGGCCTGATGTTCTGGATCGTCAGTCTCTTTACGCGAAACCGATCCTCACAATTCGTGATCGTCTGCGGGATTCTGTGGCTCTACACGCTTGCCGTCGGGGCAGAGGTGCCGGTCGTCCGAGCGTCGATAATGTTCACGTTGCTGATGCTCGGGCGAGCCTTGTATCGGCAGGGTACGTTGCTCAACACGCTCGGATTTTGCTGTCTGGTGCTACTCGCTTGGAGCCCGGCGGATATCTTCGCGCCATCGTTCCAGCTCACCGTCGTCAGCGTCGCGGCGATCGTCGGGATGGCCTTTCCACTGGTCGAAAAACTGCGTTCAATTGGCTCGTGGATGCCCGACGCGAGTTCGCCGTTCCCGCCGAATGTACCGGCGTGGTTGCAACGATTCTGCGAAACCCTCTACTGGCGTCCGCACGTTTGGGATATCGAAAAGGGAAGACAGATCTGGCGAGGCCGCATCTTCAAATCCCCTTTCCGGTCGTTCACTGACGGCATTCGCGTCCTGATCGCGTACCTGTTCGAAGGCATCCTCGTATCGCTGATCGTTCAGCTGTGGATGCTCCCGCTGCTCGTCTATTACTTTCATCGCGTCTCGCCTATCTCGGTTCTCCTCAATCTTTGGGTAGGCTTCGTGATCGCCGCCGAAAGTTTCGCTGCTATTCTAGCGATCCTTTTCGGTCAGATCAGCAATTCGCTCGCACTGCCGTTTGCAATGATGACGAACGGATTGAACTGGCTGCTTGTCGAGGCTCCCGGCCTCTTTTCCGATCTCGGATGGGCGAGCTTTCGCGTTCCGATCTATCCGGGTTGGGGAAAGGCGATATATCTCGTCTACTTTATTCCGGTCATCATACTCGCCGCGATCGTGTATCGATGGGATCCGTTCGCGTTGCGGCGGCCCGGGCGACGGTCGTTGTTGGCCGCATTCGTGAGCGGTCTTGCGGCACTGATCATCGCGGGCGTGATCATCTTCCACCCGCTCAGTTCCCCGCGTCCGGACGGACTGATGCACGTCGAATTCCTCGATGTCGGTCAGGGCGATTCAACGTTCATTACCTTCCCGAACGGCGAGACGATGCTGATCGACGGTGGCGGCCGAGTCGACTACTCCTCGAAAGCCGACGAAGATCAACCCTTCGAGCCCGACGTACCGCGGATAGGCGAAATGGTCGTGTCCGAGTTTCTGTGGGAGAAGGGCTATTCCCGGGTCGATCGACTCGTCGTCTCGCACGCTGACGCAGATCATTCGGAGGGGCTCGTCGACGTTACGAGAAATTTTTCTGTCGGCGAAATACTGATAGGGTCGGCTCCCGCAGCGGATTCAGAGATGGCCGAGTTATTGACGCTCGCCGGCCGTTACAATGTTGCAGTTCGCCCCATCAGCCGCGGTGGATCGATGGACATCGGCGGCGTGAGGGTGGACATCCTTTGGCCGCCTCACTCCGAGAATGCCATCGGCTCCGACAACAATTCCTCGCTCGTGATGCGGTTGACGCATGGCGACAATACGTTTCTATTTACGGGCGATATCGAAAAAGAAGCCGAAGCCGGATTGCTGTCAGACGGTGCTACGCTACGAGCGAACGTGGTAAAGGTTCCGCATCACGGCAGTCGCACGTCTTCAACCCAAGGATTCGTAAACGCCGTGAGGCCTATTCTGGCGGTGATCCCGGTAGGGAATCGATCAATGTTCGGCCATCCGCATCCGGAGGTTGTTGATAGATGGCGGTCGATCGGGGCAGAAACCGAGACTACCGGCAGCCACGGCACTCTGAGCGTGGTGAGCGACGGCAGATCCCTTTCTTGGAGCATCTTCAGACCTTGAGCGCTTAAGTGAAAAACCCAGCGGTCTGATCTCTCAGACCTTCCGGGCGTTTCTTCAGTTGTCCTGTATGTAGCTATCCTAGGTGGTTTCAACCACAATGTCAAGTGTTATTTCATGTATTACATAAATAAATCTGTTTTAACATCAGTCAATTTGACCGAATTGGCTTAAGCGAGCGCTTATCACCTAAAATTCAGTGCTTGAAATGGCGGATTCCGGTGAATGCCATCACGATCCCGTGCTCGTCGGCGGCCGCGATCGATTCGTCGTCTTTGATCGATCCGCCCGGTTGAATGATGGCTGCGATGCCCATTTTTGCTGCCTCATCTACATTGTCGCGGAATGGGAAGAAGGCATCGGAAGCCAGTGCGGCACCTTTGATCGGCAGCTCAAACCGCTCCGCCCGCATCGCCGCGATCCGCACCGAATCGACGCGGTTCATCTGGCCTGAGCCGACGCCGAGCGTCTGATATTCGTTCGCAATGACGATCGCGTTCGATTTGACGTGCTTGCAAACCTGCCACGCCATCAGCATCGCGGCGACCTGCGCGTCCGTCGGCGTTAGCTTGCTGACGAACTTCAACTCGTCGGCCGCAACCGTGCGCAAGTCCATCTCCTGGACCAGGAAACCGCCGGAGATCTGTTTGTGTTCCAGTATCCTGGCAGAAACGCGACCGTTAGGGAGCGTGCCTTCGGGCGCTTCACCCGCACGCTCGTTAACACTCGCGTTTCTCCCCGGGGCTGTGACCTTCAGCACTCGTAAGTTCTTCTTACCTCGGAACACTTCCAGAGCAGCCTCGTCATAAGCCGGAGCGACGATCACTTCCGAGAACACCTCGATCACGGCTTTCGCGACCTCGGCATCGACCGTCTGGTTGAATGCGACGATCCCACCGAATGCCGAAACCGGATCGGTCGAAAGGGCACGTTGATAAGCCTCGAGATTCGTCGCCCCGATCCCGACTCCCGATGGATTCGTATGTTTGATGATCGCGACCGCGGTCTGTTCAAAGTCGTTCACCAAGTTCCACGCCGCTTCCGCATCGACGTAGTTGTTGAACGACATTTCCTTGCCGTGAAGCTGTTCTGCGTTTGCAATGCCGCCTGACTCTCCGGATGAAAACAGGGCCGCTTTCTGATGCGGATTCTCGCCGTAACGAAGGTCGGTGACTTTAGCGAGCGAGATGTCGATGTTCGAGGCGGAAACACGACCGGTAGGGAGTGTGCCCTGCGTCGCCTCGCTTTCCGGTTCAGCGGCACCCTCGCTACCGCTCGGGTTTCCGCCTGTATCTTCCTCATCCGCCTCGAAGAACATCAGATCACCCAGCGGATTCAGAGGTTCGAGGAAATCGAGATCATCGTTCGACAACTGTTTCGCAAGATACGACGAGATCGCGAGATCGTAGCTTGCGGTTCGGGTGTATGCGAGAGCGGCGAGCCGTTGACGGGTTTGGAGCGACAACGAGCCGTCGTTACTTTGTAGTTCTTCGACAATGCCGCAGTACAATCGCGGATCAGTCACGACCGCGACGCTTCGCCAGTTCTTCGACGCCGACCGGATCATCGCCGGGCCGCCGATGTCGATATTCTCGACCGCTTCTTCGAGCGACACGCCGTCTTTTGCGATAGTTTGTTCGAACGGGTAAAGATTTATCACGACCAGATCTATCGGCTCGATGCCATGCTGATTCATCGACGCGATGTGCTCTTCATTATCGCGGAGAGCCAAGAATGCTCCGTGGATCTTCGGATGCAGCGTCTTCACGCGGCCGTCCATCATCTCAGGAAATCCGGTTACGGCCGAGACGTCGGTGACGGTTAATCCCGCGTCGCGAAGACTTTTGGCGGTCCCGCCGGTCGAGATAAGTTCCACGCCGAGTTTCGCGAGTTCGCTAGCGAATTCGACGGCTCCAGATTTGTCGGATAGGCTGATAAGTGCTCTTTTGATCTTTACGAGGTCATCCATAAAAACGAAAGGCGACCCGAGAGAACGAGCCGCCAAGTTTGATTATCCAACAAAGATCGAGAATTCTAAAGCTGACGCATCTAAAAGAAGAAGCGTCCTAGAAACAACAGGCTAAGGAGAAATACTATTGCGTAGATTGCTAGTTTGATCAGGCTCATTTTCGCCTCTCGAGATCGCGTTCCAACTACCCTTGAATGCCTAAACTTGTATCAATATCATACTCCAAATTGCTTCTCCTCGTCTTGGTTTTACAAATCTTTACAGAAGCCCGCGCTCAGGACGTTGAGGTTAGAATTGACGTAGATGGCAGTGGTGGATCGGCGAAGGTTACGGGCAGGGTTTTGCAAACTGATAGGCCAAATTCTAAGAATCTCGTCTTCAAGAAGGCGGCTCCGGGCCAACCCCGACTCGCCGAACGAGTTGATGGCGTTTTGCTCGATGATGTATCGCCGCGCCGCTTGATGGCGGGCGAGTATCTGTCAGAGACTCCGTTTACCTCGTTCACCTACAGCGTCGACCTCAAGCAGCCAACCGCTCCGGCTTCTCTCGCCCATTCGTCCTGGATCGGTGACAAGGCGGGAATCCTTAACCTCGACGACCTACTTCCGCAATTCGCATCTAGCGACAAAAAAATATCTGCGAAAATTCGGCTCGACCTTCCGTCCGAATGGACCTCGGATGTCGGTACGGACTTCTCAGTAGATGACATCTCGCGGTTCGTTGTACTGATCGGGAAGGGGATCCGACGGGTCGATGCGGGCGGTTCACTCGCACTTTATTTCTCCGGCGATTTCCAATTCCAAACCGAAGAAGCAGCGAAGATCGCTCGCGAGATCTTCGATGAATACTCAAAGATGCTCGGCGGACTGCCTCGGAAAGACTATCGAATATACCTGATGAAGCTTCCGCCCGCGGCCGGTTTCGGATCATGGGAAGCCGGAACCGTCGGCTCGACGGTCACGATCGTCACCGGAGACGCGACCTTCGCCTCGACCGCCCTCCAGCGGCTGCACGAACAGCTTCGACACGAGATATTCCATCTCTGGATGCCGAACGCCCTGAACCTTCGCGGCGACTATACCTGGTTTTACGAAGGCTTCGCTCTATATCAATCGCTCAAACTCGGCGTTCGCGTAAACCGGATCCGGTTCGACGACTTTCTCGACACGCTCTCGCGGGCATACACGATCGATGCGAACGCGAAACCTCGCCTGCCGCTCACGTCGCCTACGGTGGATCCGACGGTTCGTTACGCCCGCGGAATGTTGGTGGCGTTTATCATAGATCTTCAGCTTCTCGCGAACTCCCGCGGCCGATCGGACGTAACTACAGTCTTGCTGGCGATTTTTCAAACCCATGGAGAAAACTCCCAGCCCGCGGATTCGACCGAGGCACTGAAGGCATCGATCGGGCAGAATGCGATACTCGATCGCTATGTTTTCGGGGCCGACCCGATCGATTGGGCACAGCAGCTTTCCGCCACAGGCATCGAATCGAAGCAAATGGGAAAGGCGACGACGCTCTCGACGGTCGCAAAACCCAACGGACGGCAAAAGGAAATCCTCGATCGGTTGGGCTATAATAATTGGCGTAAGCTCGGTATCAAGAAGTGAAAAAGAACAGATCTATATTTACCGCGATCGCGACATTTGCCCTGATATTTCAGGCCGGATGCACTTGGCTTGATAGCGCGTTCGGAACCGTTTCGGGCCTTGCCGGTTTGTCCGATACCGCGACGGTGATCGCGAAGACCGCGCAGATCCGCACGTCGTACGCCGTCGTCGCGGCCGACCTGCTCGAGGTAAAACGCGGCGAAAAGCTCGACGTGATCGACAAGATGGATTTTGAGAAGGTCCTCTGGTATCGCGTGCGGGCGCGTAATTCCGAAGAGACCGAAGGCTGGATCGAAGCTCAGAACGTCATCACGAGCGAGACTCTCGAAAAGTCGCAAAAGCTGGCCGAAGAGTTCAAGGATCTTCCGGCACAGGCGGCAGGGCAGATCCGTTCTAAATCCAATCTTCGACTCGCGTCGGATATGTCGCCGGACAACATATTGTTCATGCTCGCGGCCGGTTCGACCTTCGAGATAATGGATTGGAAGTTCGTGCCGAAAGAGGAACTTCCCGACGTCGATGATGCATCTCGCGGCGGCGAACAATCGCGTGCGGCGAGAAGGAAAAACGAGGAAGTCGAAGCCGCCCGCGAGCAGGGCGAGGCTGAGAAGCTCGACGAAAAATACGACATTTGGTATCTCGTTAAGCTCGATCCGTCAGTATCGCCGGCTCCCGCGGGTTGGATCTTCGGCCGCCAGGTCGAACTGCAGGTTCCGAGCGAGATCGTTTTCTTTCAGCAGAACAATCGCAAATTCGTCACCTGGCAGCGGCTTGATTCGGAGATCGCATCGGTACAAAGCGGCCGAGCGGCGACCCCCGGCAACTGGGTGATCCTGACTCGCACCAACGTC
>DAIOWA010000146.1:0-6691 GCA_036758705.1 Pyrinomonadaceae bacterium
CGACTCGAAGGAAACCGGGGCTCTTGTCGCTTGGCTGACGTATGCGGGATTTCTGCACACGCGAATCTCGCGTGGCTGGACGGGCCGAAGCTCGGCTTATTTCGCGGTCGTTGGATTTCTCCTCGTTATCTTCACGTATCTTGGCGTGAGTTACTTGTTGCCTGGCTTGCATAGTTACGCCTAGGCACTCGATAGGAGGCAAAATGCATAGACGTTCTTTCCTTATCGCCTTTGGCATGATCGCAATGGCGGGCATCGTTGCCGGGTACTTCGCGACATCGAAGTCCGAGGCTCAGCGAAACACCGGAGTTCGGTTTGAATATGCCGTGATCAACGGCAACTACCTTCCATACCCCGCCGACAACCCGAGCGTAGTTTCGAGCGCCGCGAATATCTGTTATCTGCAGGCGGCTGGCTGCCAGAACGAAGAAGTCCGCAGCGAAGTGAATATGAGCAAGTTTGCTCAGGACGAACGGCTCGAGAATTCTGCAGGCGTTCGTCGACTCGCTCAGGAGCGGGCGGTTCAATCCTCGTTCTCACGAGCGATCGCAAAGCTCGGCGGCGAGGGCTGGGAGATGATCTCCGCACCGGACGTCGAATTCGACCTTTACTACACGAATCCACAAGGTATTCCCTCCGTGAAAGAGACCTCAAGAACCGAGCGCCGTCACATCTGGTTCAAGCGGGAACGTCAATGAAGTCACGGGAGATCATCATCGGCACAGTCTGCTTGGCGATCGGCCTTGGGGTCGGATTCTACGCAGCGAACTCGTTGAATCGGGAGCAAGCTCTGGCAACTGCCGCCAATCCCGCGGCACCCGACGCAAACTCTGCCGCGGTGACCGTACCGGCCAGCGGGATGCAGGCCGATGTTACTGCCACGCTAACCGCCGCTGACTCTGAACCGCAGAACTTTGCTGCTCAGATGAAAGCGGGCGATATGTACGCTCAGATCGGGCGGTTCGAAAAGGCCGTCGAGTATTACAAACGCGGCGTGGTGATAAACCCGGCAAACTTTCAGGCGAATGTTGTTCTCGCCAACGCACTGTTCGATTCGCAGCAGTTCGAAGATGCCGAGGCATACTACTCAAAGGCACTGCAGATCAACCCTAACGACGCGAATGCCAGAACTGATCTTGGCACCACCTTTGTCGAGCGGCCAAAGCCTGACTACGATCGGGCTATCGAAGAATTTCAAAGAGCGAGAAAGGCGGATCCGAACCATCTCCCTTCGCTTTACTACTTAGGCATTGCGACACTTCGGAAAGGTGATCGCGATGGGGCTCGGAAGATCCTGACGGATCTTGAGAAGGCAGGCCCGACGAGCGATCTGGTTGGACGTCTGCGGCAGAACATCGACGCTCCGACGCCGACTATTCAATAGAGACACGGCTGACTTCGATCATATTGTAGCGGCCGATAGTGCCGTTCTTCGAGATGATCGTGAGGATCGCCCTCTCAACAGAAAACCGCAGCACCTCCGTCATCGGACGATCGATCCGTGAGCCGTCCTTAAAATAGACCACCAGATTTACTCCCTGCATCGGATCGACCTTCGGGGTCTCTTTAACTACTCTCGCAGGCCGTCGCTTGGCCGTCGTAGTCTTCGGAGCTTCTTCCGTCTTTTCAACCGGTGGAGTCGTCTTAGTTGAAGCTGCATTTGCCCGTCGACGGTTGCGGTTCCGAGTTGGTGCAGGTGTCGACGCTTCGGCCTTCTTTTCCTCAACGGTTGGATCGGTTATCACGACTTGCGGGATCTTTGCTTCTTCCGCATCGATCTTCTGCTCTTCACGCTCATCATCTTTCTTTGCCGACGTTGCGTCACGAGCCTCGTGGCGTTCCGGTGATTCTTCGAGCCGTTCGGCATCAGGAGTTGGCGATGGTTTCGGAACGACCTCAATGATCGTGCCGACTGAGTTCACTCGGATATTGGAGTCATCCCGCGATTCGACCTTAGGGACCGCCGGATCTTCCGTGTCATCAAGCTTTGAGGCTACAAAACTTCCCGCGAACTTAATGCGGACGCTCGCATCATCGTCACCGGGCGAACGGCCTTGCACTCTAAGCAAGATCCTCTCTGGTTTACGCAAGTAAACAACGCGTCCCGTTTCAGTTTCCGGCTGATCACCGTAGATAACGATCTTGGTCAGCGGCTGCTGACTCGGGACGACATATACGTCTATATCGCCGGTGAAATTCTTCGATTGAACATTAATGAAGACGTCGCCCTGTCCACCTTCGAATGTGTAGTAGTAGGTTGTTAGACGCGGATCGCCGATCGCACGAGCCCTGATCGAGGCTGCTATTTCAGACGACCGCACGGGCGTCGGGAACATCTGATCCGTGGATTGGGCATAGGCCGAACCCGCCGCGAGGAGCAGCGAACCAAGGACCAAAGATTTGATAAAGATAGAGTTCACCCGGCTAATTCCTTCCTTAGATGAACAAGCCTTGAAGTGATCTCGTAACCGAGCCGTGTGTGTGCGTTCAGACTGAGTTCGTTGCCGACCTCGGCATCAGATGCCATTTCCGTGCATCCCTTCTGTCTAGCCCAGCTTTCAGCATTACGAACAAGCTCACGGCCGACGCCAGTTTCGCGATGTTCGGGCTCGACGAACCAGCCTTCAAGATAGCCTACATGGTCAGTATGGCAATCCTCAACGAAGGGCCGAATGGCGGCTTCGAGGAAACCAATAAGGTGATGGTCACCGGCGTCCGCAACCAAAACGAGCTGCGATTCGGGATGACTGAGGATGTCCATCATTTCGGTACGATGATCCGCGTCGTCGTTCTCGTCCCACAGCAGTTTCCTGAGCCTGAACCATTCGTTCAGGTCAGATTCGTGAACCGGACGGACATGGAACTTGTCGGTGGGCATTAGAGGCGATGCTAACAGCCTTGGGTGGCACTAACAATCGAAAACCGGCCCACGGGATGCGAGCCGGCGTTTTCAACTCTGGCGCAAGCTACTCGCCCGACTTAGCGGACTGAGCTTTATCCTGAAGAAGCTCGATCGCTTTCTTCAACTGGATATCTTCAACCTGAACCTTCGGCTTCTCAACTGTCGGGCTCGGCGAAGCATTGGGCTGCGGATTCTGATTCTGCTGCTGCTGTTGATCGATTAGCTGTTCGACTTCGAGGGCTTCCGGAGTATCCGGACGCTTGACCTCAACCGACGGCTTGACGCCCATCGATGCACGGTCCTCGCCGAGAAACGGCTTGCCGGTCGGGGATGCCCACTTTGCTACCGTCAACAATAGACCGTCGCCGCTGCGGAGCGGGAAAAGTTTCTGATCGACCCCTGCACCGAACGACCGTTCACCGACGACCTCGCCGCGTTTGCGGTCGAGTATAGCACCGGCTACCACTTCACCGGCTCCGGCTGTTCCGATGTCGATGACGACGTTCAACTGGCCGTCAAAGATCGCCTTCGAAGGATCGGCGTTGAATACCTTAGCTACCGAATTGTCCTTTCCGACAACCTTCGCCAGTTCGCCATCTTTGATAAAGAGGTTCGCGACTGCCGCGGCTTCGTCGATCGTTCCGGTCGCAACGCCGCGTAGATCGAGGACGATCTTTTGAGCGCCTTGTTTCGTGAGGCTCTGAACCGCTGCCTTGATGTCGTTAGCTTCGCCGGTCTCAAGGCTGTATACCTTGATTACGCCAACCTTGCCGGCCTCAACCTTTGTTTCAACCGAGGGAGTCTTGTAGGTTCCGCGAGTAACCTTAATATTGGATGGCTTCTCGCCTGATCGGAGGACTCGAAGATTTACGGAAGTTCCCGGATCGCCCGTGATCAACTGTTTCGCGTCGTAGAGCGATATGTCACGCGATGCTTTACCGTCCACATATTCGATAACGTCGCCAGCCTTGAGGCCTGCCTTTTCAGCGTTTGATCCCTTTGTAACCGAAACAACATAAAGGTACAGCGAGACCTGTGAAAACTCAGCTCCGATGCCGACCTTGTTCGAAGTCTTGGCTGCGTTAAAATCTTTGACCTGGTCTGCCGTCAGATAAGACGAATACGGGTCTAGGCCGCCGGCGAGGCCGCGGAGGGCTCCGAGGCGGACCTTTTCAAGATTCGGCTCGTCCACGTAATCGTTCTGAATATGCTGCAGGACGGATTCGAAGATCCGCATCTGGGCACCCGAATCGTTGATCGGCTGCTGTGCACGTGTCCACGGGCTGAGCATTCCGCCCACGACCGCATACAACGCAATGAGAGCTGAAACTCCCAGGATCGACATTTTTCCGCGAAATGACATTAAGGTACCTCGGTAGAAAATACTGCTAAAATGATACGCAAACCGCAAAAAGGCGGTTTCTTAATTATCTTCAATCGAACCAGACGGTGCAAACGTTTATGACACTTGCGGACGATGGCGTCCGCGTTCCATCAAGTGCAACGAAAAGAAACTATCAAACCCATCGATTTTGCAGAGCTTTCTGCATGTCCGCAAACCGGGCGAATACTTGCGATCGACCCTGGTATGAAGCGGGTCGGAATCGCCGTGACCGATCCCGGCCAACTGATCGCTACGCCCGTCAAGACGCTCGACCGCGGGTCCTGGAAAAAGCTGCTTTCCGATATCAAAGAAACTGTCTCGGAATTCGATGCCGTCGCGGTCGTGGTTGGTTTGCCGCTTGGTTTCGAGGGCGATGAAATACCGATGACGGCGGAAGCAACTGATTTCGCCCGCAAGCTTTCTCTTTCCCTGGACATTCCAATTTTCCTTCAGGACGAGCGAGTATCGAGCTACGAGGCCCGCGGTAGGTTGTGGCAGGCGGGCCGATCAGAGGATCTTCGTTCCGAAGTCGATGCAGAGGCCGCGTCAGTGATCCTGTCAGATTTTCTTGATCGTCTAAGTAAACGTTCGTGTTAACCACTGCCCCGTTGTACCGGAGTGTCCCAAGAGGTTCGTGGGACACGCAATCCATAGATATCATTGTGGTTACAAGGTTTCCCACAAGCTAAAAGCAACTTTCCAAAAAAAGGTTTTGCACGGATTAGCCAATGCTTCAGACAGAAATTTGAGCCGATTCCGTTCCCGCCCGTCCCGCGGTGTCCAACGAGGTTCGTGGGACACGTAATCCATAGGTACCATTGCTGTTACAGAGTTTTCCACAAGCTTAAACCGATCTTTTTAAAAAAGTTTTCGCCGGGTCCGTGCGAACGGTTCAAAACAAAATTGCCCTGACCCTGTCCCGCACTTCCTTTGTCCCACTGTCCCGCGCACACGAAATTTATCCTTTTTGGCCTATTTTCAAAGATCTGTCGGCCTCGGGCCGGGAAAGAAGATTGCCATAAATACAACGCCCGTGTCAAGGTTTTCAACGCTAGATAGCAAATCGTTCTCGACGACGTTTTGCCAGTCCGACGATAAAGCGGCATCGTTTTCAACCCTCACATCGCCGGAACCAAGTCCATAGTTTTTACCGTCGCCGCCTTTACGGCCTCACGCGAGAACGGATACACCAGCGACTTCCCAGTTTTGTACGCCTCGAATTGATCTTTGAAGTGTGGTGACTTCGGATCGCCGGACTGGCCCAGCGGGATGGTGTGGCGAGTGGTATCCCAGTTGCCGGGCGTGGCGATGAGGCGCATTGAGACGGACGAGGCGACGTTTGGCGTTTGGCCGCTGCCGTAGAGACCATCGGTCGGCGTGGCGAACTGGCCGCCGATGAGCGGAGCCGATACGAGTGGATGAGAGAGCCGCGAGGCTGACGCCTTGCCCCAAATCCAAATGGATCGGTCCGATCCGTATCGTTTTTCGAGCGCGGCTACGGATTCGGTATCGCAGGTTTTCAACAGTGCGGAATAATCAGCAAATCCCGCGGGAAGCCACAAAGCAGACTTTTCGCGGATCGCACGATCAAGAATGCGTTCGCGGATGGCGTTGGCAGGAGCGGGCTTGCTTCCGTCGGCGATCTTGATCGCCAGGCAGCCGCGGATCTCGTTGACGAGCAGGGCGGCTTGGGAATCCGGCGACATTATTCCGTTCCAGGCGGTGAGTAGTGTCAGCGTCGAATCCGATGCGGCTTTCGCCTTCACGATCTCCTTCGCAATATTCGACAGCGGGATGTTGAACGAATCAAACTGTGCGGCACCGACCGAATCCGGCGTCGCTTTTTGATCCGCGCTCAATAGCGTGAACAAACGGCGGGCACGCCAGGGCGTGGCGAAATCGCGGATGAGCTGCGGATATTTGTAGTCCGTCCCGGCGATGCGTTGGTTCGCGGTGACGATGAATCCCGCAGACGGATTGTAGAGGTGTGGGAGCTCGGCGTATGGAATGATCCCCGTCCAATCGCCGTCAGTCGTCGAGCCGTCATACGGCAACGATCCATCGCCTGTCTTGCGAAGCGGCACGGCACCGGCGACGTGCCAGCCGATGTTGCCTTCTGTGTCTGCGTAGACGAAATTCTGCGATGCTCCGGCGTATGTCGCGAGGGCTGCGTTGAACTCGTCCCAGTTCTTGGCCCGATTCAGGCCGAAGAATGCAGCAAAATCGCTATTCTTTGGATCGCGGGCTGTCCATTTTAAGGAGTACTTCTTGTCACCGTCTTCCACAATGATCGGGCCGTTGCGGGTTTCAATAACGTCGAGGGTAACGGGCTCGGTCGCGGGATTGAGCGGATTCTTTCGGATGTTTATCGTTTCTTTGCGGATAGTCGGAGTCTCCCAACCGTT
>DAIOWA010000147.1:0-6682 GCA_036758705.1 Pyrinomonadaceae bacterium
TGACCGGATTATTTAACGTGTATCGAATGATCCGGTCAAATTCCACCTCATCGCGAACAACGTGATCATAGCTTTCCGTCTCCCAAAATGATCCGCTTCGTCCAAGAACAAGGTTTGCTTTCCGAGCCGTCGCTCCCTTGATCCCTTGCATGATCTGCGAGTAGGTCGCTTCGTCACTCACGTAGCGAACCTTGGTGCCGCTGGCCGTTGGTATTAAGTTTCGGTCGGATATGTTGGGCTTAAGGACCGCATGCACATGGTTGGACATGATGCTGAAAGCGTCGAGTCGGTAGTTGATACCGTCCCCGGCGGTCAATTTGTTACAAACAATTTCGCGGATCTCGGGTTGGCTGAGCCACATCGGCCCATTTGTTGCTGAATCTAGGATCGTCTCGAATCGACGAAACCAGTTTCGATGAAACTCTTTTAGACGGATCAAGTAATCGACATCCGATTCTTTGGTATTTTCCTTTCCCGATATCCGACCGATCTCATTCTCAATCCAGTCTTTCTCAGCCTTATACTGAGCCAAAACTGTCTTAGGTACTGATCCGGCGAGCCTGAAAGTGACGAAAAGCACCGAGTTCGGTGGATGGATATGTGGTCGATTCCTTTCGTAAAATTGCTTGTACTCGAATTGGCTCATATCCAATCAAAGAACATCAAACTGAAGTTTGATGGACCTTTACTCGTTTCTCGTAGGCTTCGCGGCAAATGCGGACGTCTTCGAGGAACATCGGAAGTTCTTCGAGACGCAACGCCTGCGGGCCGTCGACAAGGGCGACGTTTGGGTTCGGGTGAAAGTCAACGAGGATCATATTCGCCCCGGCGATCACACCTTGGGCCGTTACATGCATAACGTCAAGAATGTTGTCCGAGCTTCGATGTCGGCTGCCGACCGAGTGTGACGGGTCGATGCAGACGGGCATGCGTGTCAGACGTTTGACGACTGGAACGTGTGCGAAGTCGACCATATTCCGATGCGGATCGCCGATGTTCGTCTTCATCCCGCGCAGGCCGAACACGACCTTGTGATTGCCCTCACTCGCGAGATACTCAGCCGCGTGGAGCGATTCATCAAGCGTGATGCCGAATCCCCGTTTAAGCAGAACCGGAAACTCCTGCTGACGGCCGACGCTCTTGAGCAGTTCGAAGTTTTGCGTATTACGCGTCCCGATCTGCAGCATCACGCCGGTCGGACGGCCTGTCGCTTCGAGAGCACCATCGATCTCGTCGATGTGCGATTCGTGTGTGACCTCCATCGCGATCACTTTGATGCCGTACTTCCCTGCCATCTCGAAAACGTATGGAAGGCAGTTCGGCCCATGCCCCTGGAAAGAGTACGGACTCGTCCGCGGCTTGTACGCTCCCATGCGAGTACAAGTCTGGCCGTTCTCCTGCAGAGCTTTCATCATCGCTTCGACGCTCTGCGGCGAATCAACGGCGCACAAGCCGGCAAAGATGTTCAGCGTATCCTGCGAAAACTCGATGCCCTGATATTCGAAGCCGGTCCCGCGTGAATCATCCTTATGACGGCCGAGAACCTTGTATTCTTCGGAGATCCGGACGACGTTCGCGACGGCTCGAAAGGCTTTCATCTCGTCGATCGAAAGGGCCGATGTGCTGCCGATCAGGTAGATCTCGGTCAGCGATTGCGACGCTCCCTGCACGTTGTGAATGCGGTACTCGATGTTGGTCAGGTGCTGAAGGTGCGCTTCAAGCGTCTTGTACTCAGGTGAATCGAGGCTAATGTTTGGTTTCAGTATCAGAATCATTGGTCGAAATAATGCTATGAGATCTCGTTTATCTTTTCATTCGTCAGTACGATCGTCGGGTATCGCCCGAGGTATCGCACGCTCGCTGCCTGGTCGCCAACCTCGTCAAGAGCTCCGCGAAGATCGCTGTCGCTCGCCGGAGCCTGCAGGTCGAGATAAAAGTTGAATTCGTTCGGCTGTCCCTTGATCGGACGGCTCTCGATCTTCGTCAGGTCGATGTTGCGGCGAACAAACGGCCGCAATGCACTATGCAGCGAGCCCGGCTCGTTCTTCAATCGCAGGATCAAAGAGATCTTGCCGCCGTCAACGCTGTCGGTCGGATTCTTTGACAACAAGGCAAATCGCGTGAAGTTGTCCGCGTGATCTTCGATATGCTCACGCACGATCTTGCCGCCGTAAATGGCAGCCGACCGCCGTCCCCCGATCGCCGCACGAGTTGGATCGCTGCTTTCGATCGCACGGCGAACACTTCCGGCCGTGTCGTCCGCCGCGATTCGTTTGATATATGGATGTGCCGCGAAAAATCGTTCGCACTGACTCAGCGCGGCGGGATGCGATTCGACCGATGTGATCGATTCGATCGAAGCGTTCGGCGCGGCGATCAGAAAATGCGAGACCGGCAGAATCACATCCGCAACGATGCTGAGCTTACTCGACGCAAGCAGGTCGTAGCATCGCTGTATCGACCCAACGAGCGAATTCTCGAGCGGCGAGATGATGTAGTCCGTCTCGTTCACGTCGATCGCGTGATAGAGCGTCTCAAACGTCGGGAATGAAACGTATTTGCACTTATCGCCAAGGATACCGAGTGCCGCCGTTTCGCTAAACGAGCCGGGATCGCCAAGGAAGCCAACGATGGCAGCTTCGCCGACCGACGGCAGATCTTCATTCGACCGCACATCGCTCTTTTGGTGATATTTCGACTGCTGCAAGGCTAGGGATTCGTCGATGATCCTTTGGAAAATATTCTCGATACTGGTCGAATCGAACGGCCCCGGATTTTCTCGAGTCAGCCGCTCCAGCACCTGCGATTCACGTAGCGGATCGACAAGCGACGCATCCTTTCCCGCCTTAACCGCCCCGACGCGCAGTGCGATCTCGGCTCGACGATTAAGCAGCTTAAGTATGTCGCTGTCGATGCCGTCGATCTCGGCCCTCGGATTTTCCATCGGCGCATCAGTCATAGTTTGAAAATTACAGAATAACATTTCGGTATTTTCTACCGAAATGAATAACCTGGATGTATGTCTTTCTTAGACCTTAATGAAGATGTTCTTTCGGTACAACAGCCACATTAGAAAGAGCCATAAGAGGATAAATGTGATGGCAAAAGCGAGCGAAGCATTGATGGGCGATGCCCATGAAAGGAAGAGATTGTTGAAGATCCACTGCTGAAGCGTAATGTCTTTCCCGGGCTCCGGGCCGGTCAAGCGGATCATCCCAAGCAGCCTTGCAAAGATGCCGGAGAAGACGAAAAGTGCGAGGGCGTTGACACCAAAGATGACAAATGGCTTCGTCCACCACTTCATCTGTTTGATGTCAATCAGCCAGTAGCAGGCCGCGAGAGCAAGGAGTGCAAGCCCGGTCGTATATATGACATACGAACTCGTCCAGAGAGATTTGTTCAGCGGCAACAGAAGACTCCACGACCATCCAACCGCGAGTGCGATGGTCCCGGCGAAAAAGAGTCCGGCCGCAGTTTCGACACGAAAAGTAAGAGGGACGCCTTCAGGCGTTTCTTCCGGAGAACGGCTAAAGCCGTCACTCTTACGGGTCAACCACGATCCAGTCAATACCCCGGTTAGACAGGTCACGATTGCAGGTATCGTCGACAGTATACCCTCCGGATCGAAAACCTTTGCCGACCGCCAAATATGAGCCTCAGTCAATATCGTCCGATCAAGCCACGCGGCGAGGTTGCAAGCCTTGTCGTCGATCGTCGTAATTTCACATCCGGGCACCGGAATGACCGTCATCAGCAGCCAGTAACCGAGAAGCAGAGCCGCACCGATCACAGCCTGCTGCCGCCAACTCGTATGAAGATAGATCAGCGAAACGATCAGATAGCAGACCGCGATCCGCTGCAGCACTCCCATGATCCGCATGGTCGCGACGTTGTAAGGGACGACAACATATCCGGCGAGCCAAAACACGGTAACGACACCGGCAGTGACTCCGGCGATGATCAGGGCTATCTTCGACTTGTCCCAAAGGTAAAAGAACAGAGCCGTCGAATAACCGAGAACACAAAGGATCTTGATCGCGTACGGGATCGTCGTCTCGGCGAAATTGAAGAACGGGATCGCCGACATCACGATGCCGAGCCCAAAGATCAGGAGCGAGCGTGTGAAGATCTTAAAATAAACGTCGCGTGTGATTCCGGCGGCAACGCGTTTGCTGAGGGCGATCGGGATGGCAACGCCGACAATGAAAAGGAAGAAAGGAAAGATGTAATCTGTCGGCGTGATGCCATGCCACTCCGCATGCTTCAACGGCCCGTAGATCGTCGACCACGTCCCCGGATTGTTAACAAGCACCATCCCCGCGATGGTCATTCCGCGGAATACGTCGAGGGATATGAGTCGATCTTGCCTGGTTCCTTCTGCCATTTATTACTAGCAGTCCACGGGGGCAAGCCCGCCTTCCTTACTGTCATGGGTATCTTGAATTCCGTCGTCTCTACGGAATCCGACTCGACATATCGCAGTCCGGAAGGCGGGCTTGCCCCCGCTCTCCAACTACCAGCCGTTCCGCTCGCGGGTCCCGGTGATATGAGCCGTGTGATGCTTCGAATGCCACGCGTACATGGCGGCAGCTTTCTCGATCGTCCACGGACCGGTTTCAGGATGGATGAACTCCTTCTGAAACTGATCTTCCGACAGACTCCGCAGCAGTTCGACGAGACGCGCATGAACGCCTTCGATTATCGCGAGCGAGACGGAGACCGGCAGATTACTGTCGGAAAGCTCAGCCCAGCGATCTTCGTGATAGGGCTTGATCGTCGGCGGCGTATCTTCGGTCAAAGCAAGTTTGAAACGCGTGAGCGTATTGATGTGGCTGTCGGCAATGTGATGAACCGTCTGCCGCAGCGTCCAGCCTTCCGGACGGTACGGCGTGTCGATCTGCTCATCGCTAAGTCCGTCGACTGCCGCACGGAGGTTCGCCGGAAGGTTCGCTAGAGTAGCGATGTTCTCGTCCCGCGACGCATACGCAGCCGGGTCAAATTTGCCGATGGGAAATCTAAGGTCCAGTTCGGGTGTTGCTGTACTCATTTTTACTTCCTCGGTTCTAAATTCCGTGAAATCCGGAAGATCAGTCTGGTACGACTCACTTTCGTCTCATTCCGTTCTGTTCATCTTGTTCCGTGGTTCAGATTTTCATTAACCACAGAACAGGACGAACAAGAAGGAACATCGAGAAAGAGAAAATCTAAGCCAAATACGAATCTTCGAACCGCGTGAACTGTTTGAGGAAGACGAGTTTGATCGTGTCCGTCGGGCCGTTACGCTGTTTGGCGATGATCAGCTCGGCGATGTTTTTCTCTTCTTCCGGGATCGAGTCCACGTCCTTGGAATAGTAATCCGCCCGATAGATAAAGGCAACGACGTCGGCGTCCTGTTCGATCGATCCGGATTCTCGGAGGTCGGACATCATCGGCCTTGGCGGGTTTCGAGCCTCAGGAGCACGCGATAGCTGCGATAGTGCAATGACCGGGACGCCGAACTCTTTCGCAAGAGCCTTAAGGTCTCGCGAGATCTTTGAAACTTCCTGCTGACGGTTCTCGTTTCGCCCGCCGCCGCCCATGAGCTGCAGGTAGTCGATGATAACGAGGTCTAGCTTCTTGTTTTCGACGACCAAGCGACGCAGCTTTGCACGCATCTCGAGCACGGAGATCCCCGGCGTATCGTCGATATGGAGCTTAGTATCCGCGAGGACACCGATGCCTTCTGCAAGCCGCGACCAGTCCTTCGTCGAAAGCGAACCGGTCCGCAGCATCCGAGCGTCGATCGAAGCCTGGGCACTCAGCATACGCATTGCGAGCTGTTCCTTAGACATTTCGAGCGAGAAGATCGCGACGACCGCCTTCTCGTTCACCGCGGCACGCTGGGCGATGTTGAGCACAAGCGCGGTCTTCCCCATCGACGGTCGAGCGGCAATGATGATCAGGTCAGCCGGCTGCAATCCCGATGTGATGATGTCGAGATCGCGAAAGCCGGTAGCAAGTCCGGTAAGTGCGTGAGAGTCTCGCTTCGCAAACTCCTGTATCTTTTCGAATACACGTTCGGCGACGGGCTGAAAATGCGTGAAGCCTTCGCGCTCCTTTTGCTCGGCGAGATTGAAGATGTGCTGCTCGGCACGGTCGAGTATCGTCTGAGCGTCGTCCTCTTCTTCGAGTGCCTCGCTCGTGATCTCATTACAAGCGCGGATCAGGCTCCGCATTGTCGACTTCTCCTTAACGACTCGGATGTAATCTTTTACGTCCGTGAAGTGCGGCAAGCCATAGGTCAGATTCGTGATCGCCGCGACCCCGCCGATCGATTCGACCGAGCCGTCTTTCTTCAACTCTTCGCCGATCAGGATCGGGTCGATCCGCTGCGAAGCGTCGAAGAGCGAGACCATTGCGCCGTAGATTCGGCGGTGAAGCGGCGAGTAGAAGTCCTCGGGTTTGAGAAACTCGACCGCCTGCGTGATCAGGCCATTATCCAGCAGGATCGCGCCCAGGATCGCACGCTCGCTCTCTTCGCTGGAGGGCAGCGGTCGCTCAAGAAATTGCTCTCTTCGGGGTTCAGGAAATGCAGCCATTTAATGAATGGTGAAAGTATGAAATTGTACTCTCGATACCTCGACGCAGAGAAGTCAGTGTCTATGAATTCTGCTAATCTCTTCGGGCTCTCACATTCTTCTTT
>DAIOWA010000148.1:0-6649 GCA_036758705.1 Pyrinomonadaceae bacterium
TTGCTTCAAAAACCCATCCTTTTCCGATCTGTCGTTCGAAGCCGACGTTGAATTGGTAGCTTTCGGGAATCTTTAAGTCCGGGTCCACACTGCGGAGTGGGTTGCCGGTGACGCCGTTCAAAGATAGGAAGCCCAAGGTCGGAGAACAGGTTGTCGCACCACAAGTCGCTCGCGATATTGCAGCCTGAAGTGCCTCGATCGTTGTGTAGGAATTAGGGAAATCCTGTCCGAGCGACGCCAATACGTTGGCCCGCCAGTTATTCGCAGTTGGGATCTGAGCCGTGTCGAATTGAGCAAGGCGATTGGAAGAATTCTGAATGAAGTTTCCAATGGTGCGGAGCAGTACGCGATTGTAGAATATACCTCCGCCAACCCGGATCACGCCTTTTCCCTTCTTAAAAGGTGCCCATGCGAGGCCGAGGCGAGGCCCCCAGTTGTTATTGTCCTCAACTGCAGTTTCGCGTTCGTATCTAATTCCCGCATTGAGAGTCAGATTGCTCCGAAGCGCGATCTCATCATTCAGGAAGATGCCCCAGTATGTGTTCTTGACGGTAATGTCGTTGCCGAAATTCTGTCGATAACGATTTATCTGATTTACAGAGTAGTCAAAACTGCTACCGAAGTTGTAGGTTCCGGTCGCGTCTTGTAAGGCAATATTTCTAGAATTCACGCTTTGAACGTCCGCTCCAGCTTTCCACGTGTGCTTTCCGGTTACAAAGGTAAGCGAATCCTGGAATTGATATCGCCTTTCGCGTCGGCTGTCGGAAAAGATGTTGCTGTTCGAGAGAGATGTCGTCGAATTGCCCGTAACCAATGATTGAACAGCGTTCGTCTCCGGATTGCGATACCCGATGATAATAACTGGAGCAAACGCGTCGTCGGTCTCAAAGCTTGGCTTGTAAACCGACCACTGAAACCTGAATTGATTGACCAGATTGGCCCCGAAGACTTGATTGTCCGTTAGATTGAATGCATCGGTTTCTTGTCGCCGAGCCTGAACTGCATCTTCCGTTCGGATCAAACTCGAACTTGATGACGTCCGCATCAGCCGCTTTCTGCCTAGCTGATAGCCTAGTGTCAGATCGTTACCTTTGAATAGTCGATGGTCGAGGCGCGCGGTGAAGATATTTGTCTTGTTGGGCGTAGCCAGCACTTTTGAGTATTCGCCTACTTCACCGACCTGGGCGGGACATGGTGGATCCGGTAAGCCATTCACATCGCATCCGCGAGCAGGTCCCGTCGGGACCGGAAGCTCCCAACGGGGATTCTGCACAACAGGAACCCACGTATCGATTAGTGTCGTGTCGTCTAGATTGTCGTGCTCGTAGGCAACAAAGAAGAAAGTACGATCTTTACCATTGTAGATCGGTCGGCCCTCGCCAAAGGGTAGGATGACAGGCCCGCCGAGAGTAAATCCAGGATTTATCTGCTCATAATCTCGGCGAGGCAGCCTGCGCGAGTTGTTGTACCAAGTGTTTGCATTCAAATTGTCATTTTCGTAGAAGCCAAACACTCGTCCGCGAAAACGATTCGTACCCCCGCGCGTTCGAAGGTTGATGCGTCCGCCAGAAGCCCGTCCGTATTCTGCGGAAAACTGGTTTCGAACAACTTGAACCTCAGCAACGGCTTCCAACGACGGCTGAAAACGACTCCCCGCTGTGAGATCATCGTTGTTGTCGAGCCCATCGATCGTGATGTTATTTGAATAGGATGCTCCGCCTGAGATCGTGAAGTTGCCCTGCTCAGTTGGAGCCTGCCTGTTGTTCTGATTGGTGTCTTCCGCAAGGTCTCGACTTGAGAGAGCTTCTTCGGACGTGCCTCCAAGTGTCAGGACCAGGTCGAGCGGGTTGCGGGAACTGTTTGGAATATCCTCTATGTCGCGCTCAGTGATGGTGCTGCCGACGATCGTGCGAGTTGTATCGATGAGTGGCGCGTCATCATCGCCCACGGTGACGGTTGCTTGGGCTTGGACGTCGGCGGGGGAGAGGTTGAAGTCGAGTTGGAGATTTTGGCCGGAGACGGTTGTAAGGTCGATGCGCTCTTTGGCGCCGAAGCCGTTGGCTGAGGCCTTTACCTTGTAGATGCCGGGTTTGAGTTCGATGAGGCGATATCGGCCATCTTCGTTTGTTGTTACGGTGCGTTCGGTGCCGGATGTTTGTTCGGTTGCGGTCACGGTCGCACCGACTACGGCGAGGCCGTTGGAATCGGTGATACGGCCTGCAATGCTTACGTCATCGAGGTCCTGGGCGAACACGCTTGCGGCCGCAAACAGAATGACCGCGGGCACAAGGAAAGACACAAATCGTCTGAGCGAAGTTTTGATCATAAATCTCCAAAAATCTTACAAAGGGCTTTGTGAAGTAAGAGGTATTTTGAAGTGAATCCGCGAGGATGTAAAGGCGGGAATAAGCGGAAGATGCTATTCGTTTTCGATCTTAACTTCGGTGTAATGCGTGCGGCGGAATCGGGAGATCGGAATGAGGGCGTCGGTGGGCGCTTCACCCGACGGCGGACGCTGAAATTCGCTGGCGTGGGAACGCAAATATTCGAAGAAACGTTCAAATTCCCGCTGCATTGAGTCCATTTTCTCGCGCATATTGATGATGATCTCGACGCCGGCGAGATTCACTCCGAGGTCGCGCGTGAGCGAGAGAATTACCTCAAGCCGCTCAAGGTCTTCGTCGGAATATAGACGGGTATTGCCGTCGGACCGGGAAGGTTTGAGAAGGCCTTCGCGTTCATACATTCTCAGGGTCTGCGGATGGATGTCGAACATCTCCGCGACGGCGCTGATCGTGTAACTTTTTACGCGTCTCTTCATAAGTCTTGAAAGTCCAGGAAGTCTGGGAAGTCCAGGAAGAAGACCTTGCGAGACTTCCCGGACTGTCTAGCCTCTGGACTTATTCGAGTCCCATTGCTTTTCGCGGGTTCTCGCCATTGAGTTTTTCGAACTGTCGAAGAACTTCCTTCGTTTCCTCAGACAATATCTTCGGCAACGTAATTTTTACCTCGACGAACTGATCGCCTCGAAGACTCTGATTTCGCAGACTGGGAAATCCCCGTTCGCGAAGCCTGAACTTTTGGCCTGATTCGGTTCCCGCCGGGATCTTCAACTGAGCCTTTCCTTCAACTGTCGGAACTTCGATCTTCGCTCCGAGAGCAGCTTCGGGTACGGAGACCGGTACGGTCACATAAATGTTGTCGCCTTTGCGCGTGAAGAACGGATGCTTGCCGACGTTCGTGACGATAAACAGATCACCGGGTTCGGCTCCGAGCCGTCCGCCGTGTCCTTTCTTGGGGATACGCACGCGCGAGCCGGTGTCGACGCCCGCCGGAATTCGAACCTTTACCTGCTCGGTTTTCGGCGTCGTGCCCTTGCCGTTACATTGCGAACACGGCGTACGACGACGGCCCGTTCCGCCGCAATCAGGGCACTCCTGAGCAAACTGAAGACGCCCGCCGGTTCGGGAAACTTGTCCGGTTCCCTTGCACGTCGTACAGGTTACGACCGGTCCGCCCGTATCACCTGCGCCCTGACATCGCGAACACTGCTCGCTGCGATTCACGGTGAGATTAGTCGTGAGCCCGGTGAATGATTCCTCGAAGCTGAGCGCGAGCGGGATCTCGATATCCCGGCCTTTCTTCGGCATCGCCTTTGGAGGCTCTGGGGCAGCCCGCGTTCCCGCGGCTCCGCCGCTGCCGCCGAAGAGATCTGAGAAAATGTCGCGGAAGCTTGAACCGCCTTGCGAAGAAGCACTGCCGGAGAAATCGAATCCTGAAAAATCGAACCCTGGTGCTCCTGCGCCGCCAGCCGCCGCTCCTGCGCCGAACGGCGAGTCCGGATCGAGGTTGTCATTGTAATAGCCAAACTTGTCGAAGGTCTTGCGCTTCTTTTCGTCCGATAAAATATCGTAGGCTTCCTGAACTTCCTTGAACTTATCCTCGGCCGCTTTATCGTTGGGATTTACATCAGGATGATACTTGCGCGCGAGTCGGCGATAGGCCTTCTTGATCTCGTCGGCCTTCGCATCCTTCTTGACGCCCAGTATCTGGTAATAATCTTTTTTCGCCACTCGCGCCTCAATATTGGTCTCAAATACGCTTGAAGTTGAAAACAAAATCTATCGCATAGCGAACTTCGCTCCATCGTTCCGGCGAAAGATGTGTAATCAATTTTCCGATTCTTGATTTAGGGATCGTTTGAATATTGATGAAATTTGCGGTGCAGTATTCCGGCGTTCCATCGGTAGACGGATCAAGCCATACCTCTGCATCGTTGTTGCGAACGGACGTCGTTATCTCCGCAACCGTAACCGTGTTCAAGAGTGGAATAAGATCGCTGCGGGTTAGGATAAGGACGGGACGCTCTTTGTTTGACTCTTTGAATTTATACCAAAATATGTCGCCCTGAATCATTCGTCCTCCCAAACTTGTTCATCGAGCCAGGGTTCGAATTCCTCTGCTTTCTGAGGAAACGTCGAATAGCTTTCGGCAAATCGGCGAATCTTCTCTTCGTCCGGTCTTTCGGCGTTCCGCTTTCTTAGCAATTCCCTGATCGCAGCATTCACAAAGTCGCTCAGACTCTTGTCCTCCTCGGAAGCCGCCTTGCCGGCCCAGGACGCTATGGTTTCGTCAAGTTCAACTACCTGCATAATCTTTTAAATAATGAGCGGCTACTCGATTCGCCGCTCATTCGTTATACCACGTCAAGGGCTATTTCTTTTCGTCTTCGACGTCTACATATTCGGCATCGATGACATCTCCTTCATCCTGGGACG
This sequence comes from Pyrinomonadaceae bacterium, assembly GCA_036758705.1. GTDB lineage: Bacteria > Acidobacteriota > Blastocatellia > Pyrinomonadales > Pyrinomonadaceae > OLB17. Next base: position 4,779 of record DAIOWA010000148.1, read on the forward strand.
AAGCTGATCCGCCGTCGCCCGAGGCTGAGGCCGACGAAGCCTGCTCTTGCGAGCCTTCCTCGCCGCCCGGAGCACCGGCTTGACTGTAGAGAGCCTCGGCCAGCTTGTGCGATGCGGTCTGGAGCCGGTCGAAGGCTGAGTTCATCGCGTCGGTATCTTCGCCTGCGAGAGCGGTCTTCGATTCGGCGATGGCCGTTTCGAGTTCGCCTGCCGCGGCCGCATCGAGCTTGTCCTTGTTCTCCTGGAAGCTCTTCTCGACGCTGTAAACCAGGCCGTCCAAACGGTTGCGAGCCTCGATCGTAGCCTTGCGCTTGTCGTCTTCGCCAGCGTGCGATTCGGCATCCTTCATCATCTTGTCGATCTCTTCCTTTGAGAGGCCGCTCGACGCGGTGATGGTGATCTTCTGCTCGCGGCCGGTGCCGACGTCCTTAGCCGATACGTTCACGATGCCGTTCGCATCGATATCGAACGTGACTTCGACCTGCGGAACGCCGCGCGGTGCGGGCGGAATGCCGACGAGGTGAAACTTGCCGAGGGTCTTGTTATCGCCCGCCATTGGACGTTCGCCCTGCAGGACGTGGACCTCGACCGAAGTCTGATTGTCTGACGCCGTCGAGAAGATCTCCGATTTACGCGACGGAATTGTCGTGTTTCTCGGGATCATCTGAGTCATAACGCCGCCGAGAGTCTCGATTCCGAGCGTCAGCGGGGTAACGTCGAGCAGCAGAATGTCGGTCTTCTCGCCGCCGAGCACGCCTGCCTGAACGGCTGCGCCGAGGGCTACGACCTCATCGGGGTTGACCGACTTATTCGGCTCTTTTCCGAAGAATTCCTTGACCATTTCCTGGACCTTCGGGATACGGGTCGAGCCGCCGACCAGGACGATCTCATCGATATCCTTGGGCGAGAGGCCTGCGTCTTTGATGGCCTGTTCGACGGGCGGCATCAGCTTTTTGAGTTCCGGTTCCGCCAGTGCCTCGAATTTTGCACGCGTGAGCTTCATCACGAGGTGCTTCGGACCCGATGCATCGGCCGTGATAAACGGCAGGTTGATCTCGGTTTCCATTGCGGACGAGAGTTCGACCTTGGCCTTTTCAGCCGCCTCTTTCAGGCGTTGGAGGGCCATTTTATCGTTGTGAAGGTCGATTCCCTGGTCTTTTTTGAACTCGTCGATGATCCAGGCGACGAGCACTTCATCGACGTCGTCTCCACCGAGATGGGTATCGCCGTTGGTCGATTTAACTTCGACGACGCCTTCGCCGACTTCGAGGACCGAGATATCGAAAGTACCGCCGCCGAAGTCGAATACCGCAATGGTTTCGTCCTTCTTTTTGTCGAGTCCGTAAGCAAGAGCGGCCGCGGTCGGCTCGTTTACAATACGCAGAACTTCGAGTCCGGCGACCTTGCCGGCGTCCTTTGTCGCTTGACGCTGAGCGTCGTTAAAGTAGGCAGGGACAGTAATTACAGCTTTTTCAACCTTCGATCCGAGGTAGTCCTCGGCCGACTGCTTCAGCTTCTGGAGCACCATTGCTGCGATCTCGGGCGGGCTGTACTGCTTGCCGTCCGCGGTCACGCGAACGTCGCCGTTCGAGGCCTTTTCGACCTTATACGGCACCTGTTTGATCTCGTCCTGAACCTCATCGAACTTGCGGCCCATGAACCGCTTGATCGAGTAGAGGGTGTTCTCAGGATTTGTGACGGCCTGACGCTTGGCGACCTGGCCGACCAGGCGGTTGCCGTCCTTTGTAAATGCTACAACCGAAGGGGTTGTGCGTCCGCCTTCGGAATTTGTGATGACGACCGGCTCGCCGCCTTCCATAACGGCGACGACCGAGTTGGTCGTACCAAGGTCAATACCTATGATCTTGCTC
>DAIOWA010000149.1:0-6647 GCA_036758705.1 Pyrinomonadaceae bacterium
GTACTTGGCAAGCAGCGTGGGGCCTCCACATAGCCCTTACCGGCAAGCTGCTATCGATGGGCGTTGGCGGTGCGTGGTCGACCAGTGACCACAGGCCGATGTCAGCGGCAGCGCGGACAGATAGACTTGTGCGCAGTAGACAGGAGTTTTGATCGTATGAGTGAAGCGAAACCGGGTCCGCTGCGGCGGCTGTGGAACGGATTTTGGGGCATCGTGGACGGCACCCGCAGAGGGCTGTTTAACGCCATCTTCCTGGTGTTCGTCATCTTCGTGGTGTTTGCGCTGTTCGGCTGGGGCGCCCCAAAGACCGAACCCGGGACCGCGCTGATGCTGGCGCCCAAGGGCGCGATCGTCGAGCAGTATTCAGCCGATCCGGGTGATCGGGTGATTGCCAAGCTGACCGGCGACGAGATCCTGGAAGTGCAGCTGCGCGATGTGTTGCGCGCGCTGGAAGCGGCCAAGAGCGATCCCAATATCGATCTGGTAGTGGTCCGCACCGAACAGTTCGCCGGCGCAGGTCTGGCGACCCTGCGCGAGATCGGCCGGGCGATGAAGCAGGTGCGCGAGGCGGGCAAGGAAATCATTGCCTACGGCGACTACTTCGATCAGCGCGGCTATTACCTGGCCGCGCACGCCGACAAGATCTACCTTTCGCCCAACGGCGGAGTGCTGCTGCAGGGGCTCGGCCGCTACCGCAGCTACTACGCCGCGCTGCTGGACAAGCTCAAGGTGGACATCCACGTGTTCCGCGTCGGCACCTACAAGAGCGCGGTGGAACCCTACCTGCTGAATGGTCCTTCGGAGGCAGCGCGCGAGGCCGATCAGGCCTGGCTGGATGATTTGTGGCAGATCTATCTGGCCGACGTCAGCGAGGCGCGCAAGCTCGAGCCCGGATTCATCAGCCGCTGGATCGAGCGGCTGCCGGAGCTGGTGGAAAGCAGCGGCGGCGACATGGCCAAGCTGGCGCTGGACAGCGGTCTGGTCGATGAACTGCTCAACGAGGACGAGTTCGAGAAGCTGTTGGCCGAACGCGGTTCGGTGGATCCACAGACCAAGCGCGCGCGCCGGGTCGGCGTGGTGACCTACGCCGAGCGCCAGAGCAAGCAGCTGATGCCCGGTGACGCGGTGGTTGGCGTGATCGTCGCCGAGGGCTCATTTGATAAGGAAGAGGTCGTGATCGGCGAGGTCGACCCTGCCCGCATCGAAGAAGTCCGCCGCGGCTGGCCATTCCTTCGCGACCGACGCATCGACGCCTACAGCGAGATCGAGAAGCGGTTTGTCGACTGATGCCCAACAGCGACTTGATCTTATACGAGAATCCCGACGGCAGCATTCGCATTGATGTACGCCTTGAGGATGAGACTGTGTGGCTGACGCAGGCGCAATTGTGTCTGCTGTTCGACAAATCAAAAGCCACCATAAGCGAGCACATTAAGAACGTTTATGAAGAAGGCGAATTAGACCGATCGGCAACTGTTCGGAATTTCCGAACAGTTCAAACGGAAGGTGACCGCCCTGTTTAACGCGATCTTGAATACTACAATCTCGACGTCATCATCTCCGTCGGATACCGCGTAAGATCGCCTCAGGGAACAAAGTTTCGGATCTGGGCCACGCAGCGTTTAAGAGAATACATAATCAAGGGCTTTACTCTTAACGATGAGCGTTTCAAGTCGGGCGGTTCGATGAATTATTTCAACGAAGGAACGGATCCGCGAAATAAGGCTGTCGGAGCGGTTATTTATCAGAAGGCCCGACTACAGGGATTGCAAAGCTTAGTGAATCGCGACATCTAAATAAGAATCTTTCTTAAATATTGACAAAGTATAAGAAGATTATAGAATCATGTCAGAGGTGGATATTATGCCGACAATGACAATTTCTTTACCCGAGCCACTCCGCCAATTCATAGAGTCAGAAGTATCAAGTGGTAACTACGGATCGGCAAGTGAACTTTTCCGCGAAATGGTTCGCGAGAGACAAAAGAATAGGGCGCAAGAAAAGATTGAGGCGCTTTTGCTTGAAGGGCTCGAAAGCGGAAAAAGAATAGCGGTCACTGAGGAATATATCGAACAGAACCGGAAGAAACTTCTAAAGCAATTTGCCGAACGCAATAAGAAATGAATTTCGATGTTGTCTTATTGGGCGAAGCCGAAGAGGATATCAGCGGGCACTTCGCATTTATTGCGAACACAAGCATCGATAAAGCTCTGCTGTTTCAAAAATCGGTCTTCATGTCGCTTGATCTGCTGCGAACCAATCCTTTGATCGGCCCACCCTTCCGATCAGACAACCCAAAGCTAATCGACCTGAGAATGTGGTTCGTCAAGGGATTTGAGAAATACTTGATCTTCTATCGCCCTTACGGTAATTATCTTGAGGTCGTCCGGGTGCTCCATTCGTCACAGGACAGAGACGCAATCTTAGTTGATGAGTAATCTGATCAATTTTCGGATGCCGGCCGAGTGGGAACCGCACGAGGCTGTTTGGCTTGGGTGGCCGCATAATCCGGCTGACTGGCCGGGGAAGATCGCGGCTATACATTTCGTGTATGCCGAGATCGTTCGGCGGATCGTCGATAGTGAAAAGGCGAGGATCATAGTCAGCGACGCGACGCATGAAGCTAAGGCTCGCGCTGTACTGGCTAAATCAAACGTGCCGCTCGAACGCATCGAGTTTTTTCACGTTCCGTCGAATCGCGGCTGGACGCGCGATACGGGACCGATCTTCGTCAGAACCGCCTGCGTAAGCGGGCGGCCAGCTTCTGAATCCGAAACGGCCGTCGCGGGGTTCAAATTCAACGGCTGGGCGAAGTACGACGATCACGAACTAGACACGAAGATCGCGAAGACGCTCGCAAAGAAGCTCAAGAAATCCTATTTCAAGGTTGAACACAACAAACGCCATTTTGTACTCGAGGGCGGAGCGATCGATGTGAACGGCCGCGGCACGCTGCTCACGACCGAAGAATGTTTGCTCGATGAGCAGGTGCAGGTCCGCAATCCGGGCGTGACCCGCGAAGAATATGAAAAGGTTCTGGCGGAAACTCTCGGAGCAACGAACGTCCTCTGGCTTAACAAAGGCATTGCGGGCGACGACACTCATGGCCACGTCGATGACCTTTGTCGATTCGTAGATCGTAAGACCGTCGTGCTCTGCCGCGAAACGAGTTCGGCGGATGCGAACTACGCATTGCTCGAAGAAAATCGCGAACGCCTCGAAGGAATGCGGATCGAGAACGGATCGAAAGTCGCCGTTGAATTTCTCCCGATGCCGGAGCCTGTCGTATATCGCGGCCGGCGTCTGCCCGCAAGCTACGCGAACTTCCTGATCACCAATTCATCGGTCCTCGTCCCGACATTCAACGACCCAAACGACCGCATCGCCCTCGGCATCCTCGCCGAATTGTTCCCGAAACGAAAAGTCGTCGGCATCCACGCGCTCGACCTCGTATGGGGACTCGGGACGCTTCATTGCCTGTCGCAGCAGCAGCCTTCCTGATCAATTCAGAAAGTCTTTTGAAGGCTCGATCAGCGCCGGTGCGTCAAACTGCGCGGGCTCTTCCTCAAGCTTCCATATCTCGAACATCGCAGGTGGGCATTCGGTAACGAATCGGGATGGTTTTTGGAGGACGGTTTGGCGGTTGTAGTCGGTCATCAGCAGAGGGTAGGTGATGTAGAGTTCGTCCTTTGCACGTGTGAGCGAGACGTACCATAGGCGGCGTTCCTCTTCTTCGCTGTCGATCTCTCTCAGACTTCGTGGAGAAGGGAATTTTCCTTCCGCGGCCCAAATGATGAAGACGGCTTTCCACTCAAGTCCCTTCGCTTGATGCACGCTCGTGAGCGTCAACAGCTCGTCATCCTCGCCGCCGGAGATGACCTCTTCGCCGACGAGTGGCTGCGGTTCTTTGAATTGTTCGGTGGAGAGCAACGCGAGTTCGGAAAGGAACGTCTCGGTCGAATCGTATCTCTGCGCGTACATCGAAAGTCCGCGAATATCCTCGGCACGCGAGTCGGCATTTTCATAGTTTTCCTGCAGATAGCTTTCGTATCCGTGTTCGAGTATCAGCGAGATCTGTTTAGACGGGTTGTTGCGATTTTCCTGTGACGAGAGCAATTCGAGCAGGACGATGAAGTCGCGAAACGGGCCACTCGTGCGGAGTCGCGGGATAGCTTGAGGCACATCTTGTACAAGCCCGACCGTTAGGGAGGTCGATACTGTCAACTCGGCGGTCGCGTCCTGATATCGCCCTTGCTCACGCGCGGGCTTGTGCATTTGAATCAACTCAAACACTCGCGTTGCGGTGGTTGAGCCGATGCCCGGGATCATCTTCAGTACGCGTTTCCAGGCGAGTTCGTCGCGCGGATTTACGATCAGCCGGAGATAGGATACGACATCCTTGATGTGCGCCTGCTCGAAGAACCGCACGCCGGATTGGACGCGATAGGGGATGTTGCGACGGGCGAGTTCGAGCTGAAGTTCGACCGAGTGATAGTGCGAGCGATAGATGACGGCGATGTCTTCGAGCGATGTCCCTTCGTCGCGCAGCTCCAATATCCGCGACGCAATGAAAGCCGACTGCTGTTCTACATCGGCGCAGGGAACTAACGCCGGTTTGATTTCCCGCGAACGCTTTACCGCCGTCAGCATCTTCGGAAATTGCCGCTTGTTGTTGGCGATCGAAACGTTTGCGAGGCCGAGTATTTCCGGGCTGGAGCGGTAGTTTGTTTCGAGCTTGAACAACTCCGCCTCGGGATATCGCTTTGGAAATTCGTAGATGTTCGTAAACTCGGCTCCGCGCCACGCGAAGATCGATTGAGCGTCGTCGCCCACGACCATTACGTTCCTGTGTTTTTTCGCGAGCAGGTCGATTATCTCCGCCTGCAGCTTATTGGTGTCCTGATATTCGTCGACGAGGATGTGCTGAAACTGCTCTGCGTAGACGCTTGCGACCTCGGGTTTCTCGATCAGAAGCCGCTTCCAGTTCATCAGCAGATCGTCGTAATCCATCACGTTACGCTCGATCTTTCGTGCCTGATAGATCGCATCGACGCGTTTGATCTGCTGCGTCAGCGGCTCGAAATATGGATACTTTTCGATCACGATCTCGTCGATCGGAGCGTCGGTATTGTTGGCGTACGAAATGATGTCCTGGACGACCTCGGGCTTGGGGAATCGTTTTGCTTTCGTGTCGATCGCGGCGTCTTCGATGCAGACGTTGATGAAGTCTTTCGCGTCCTCGCTGTCGAGAATTGAGTAGTTCGAATCGAACCCGATCGAGACGGCGTGCCGCCGCAGGATAAGATTGCCGATCCGGTGAAACGTTCCGCCCCAAACCTTGTGTACGTTCTGAGATCCGGTGAGAGACTCGACCCTGCGAAGCATTTCGCGAGACGCTCGGTTAGTAAAGGTTGCGAGAAGAATGCGCTGTGGTGACACGCCTTGTTCGATCAGATACGCGACTCGATACGTGATTGCACGTGTCTTACCTGTCCCCGCACCGGCTACGACCAACGCGGCTTTCGGCGGCGCCGTTACAACGCGAAACTGCTCCTCGTTCAGCTCATCTTTGTATCTGGTAAGTTTTTCGGGAAGCGATCGCGAGTCGCGTTTAACTACATATGTTTTCATCCGTGCAACACAATACTATCACGGATGTTAGAAAGGTTGATAGTTTTGTAGACCGGCTAATTCGATAGGCTATCGTCTGGTAGATAAGCACCGGCATGCCAATCAGAAGAAAAACCAGGCTTGAGAACCAGATGATGGAAATAAAGAGCACCGAATAGATCCGGCGGCGAACCGATGGCGGGTCGGGAGGCCATGTCGAATTGCTTGGTTCGACGCTCATATAGAGATCCGTGAGGTTAGCTCGCGACTGACTTGGTCCAAATTGTGATCAGCCGTTTTCTGCTTTCAATCTTACTCTCAAAATCCGGCAAAGAGCGCACGAGATTTTCGAGATGCGTGAGATAGTCCGGCTCGCGAAACAGCTCGCGGACCTCGGGCAGATAGTCGGCGATCTTTGCGTAGATAAAGACGTGTTCGGTGTTGGCGTCGAGAAACATCTTCCGGTCGATACCGCCGTTCAGGACGAGCGACGCGGCGGTATCCCAGAACGATGTCACCATGCGAAAGTTCGCGCTCGCACGCTCGCCTCCGCGGTAAAGAGCGATAATGTCCATTGCCGACGTCGGAGCGAACTCCGAGAAATACCACTGCCTCGCGGCACGCATCTGCTCGTCTCGACGAAGCTCATAGAGCTTCAAGATCGCCATCGTATCTTCCTGTTTACTCATATGTCTTGACGGATGCCATCGACCTGACTTGAGCGATCCTGACGATCTCGGCGCCGTTTCTGACAGCCTTATCGTACGCCCGCTTCGCCTTCGCCGGCTCGTTCAGCGCGACATAAACGCGGCTCAGATCGTACCATACTTCGCCGTTTCGATTGTCGAGCGACGCGGCCGACTTCAGCGACTTTTCGGCGGTCTCGAGGTCGTTCGATTCCAGGCCGATCAGCCCAAGAACGTAGTAGGCCTTCGCGTATCGGCCCTTGGCGTAGTTCAACGCCTTCTCGAGATGTGCCGCCGACTCGAAAGTCCGATCGAGATGATACAGCGACACGCCCGCATTGTAATGAACCT
>DAIOWA010000150.1:0-6629 GCA_036758705.1 Pyrinomonadaceae bacterium
TAAAAGGTCTCAGCATCAAACGGCTTATATATCGGATTTGTATCTAAGTCGCCCGGTATCCCGCCGCACACTCCGATGATCGCCTTGAGCGACTCCGGATACGTAAACGCATATCTAAAATTAAGCGCGCACGCCTGTGAGAAGCCATATAGATAGACTTGAGACGGGTCGGCAATTCCGCTGTCGACAAGGCCGCCGATCAGGTCGTTCAGAAACTTATGATGTAACGCGACTGATTCCTCCGTCTTGAAGTCGGTAAGCCACCCAAAGCCGATCTTGTACCCGTCGTCCGTCCGCCGAAAGTGCTGATGCGGAGCCTGTATCGACGCGATCACGAAGTCGTCCGGTGCCACAAGCTTTGCCTCTCGCATCATATAACGCTTGTGAGCTCCGTATCCGTGGACAGCGACCAGCAACGGAGATGCAGCGGTCAGGCCTTCGGGGATGTGAAGGTCGTAGTAGAGCCTGATGTTAGCTGAGATCGAGAGGTCGGTTTGTGGCTGAAGATCATTCATCGTTGAGTTCCATTCAAGCAAAGCCGTGCGGCGTAGACAAGCGTTGAGCCGGCAGACTATTCTTCAACTTGCGTGAACACTCTCGCTTCAACATTTGACTCGCTTGCGGGCACAAGTTCGGAACCGGGCCTCGCACGAATGCTCGATCGAGTGGCGTTTGGCGGATTGCTGATTATGTGCGCGGCCGCTCCTCATTCCATCGCCGTAACGCAGGTCGGGTGGCTCGTCGGGATGACCGCGTGGCTGGTGCGATGTTTTGTTTCGCCGCGGCCAAAGGTGATATTCGGCCCGATCGCGATCGCCCTAACAGGTCTCTTCGTCTGGACCGCGATCAGCGCGGTGTTCTCCTATGAACCCGCAGTATCGATGGATAAATTAAGGGGCGTATCCGTTTTCCTTATCTTTGTCTTCGCTCTGAACACGCTTCGCGACCGCAGGTCGATCTATTTCGTCGCGTTCCTGTTGATCGGATCCTGTATGATCAGCGTCGCCTGGACGCCGATCCAAAAGATCCTCGGCCGCAGCGTGCAGTTCTCGGAGCTTTCATCGGGAAGTCCTCTGGCGGCGAAAGGTGCTCGGGACGGCGATGTGATCGTTCGCGCAAATGGGACACGCGTCAGCACGCCGGATGATGTCATCGCTGAGCTGGTTAAGGCGAAGCGAGTTACGCTCGAAATGAACAGGCTCGACGGTGTTTATTGGATCGAGATGGAGCCCGCCGACTTGCTTCAAGGGCAGACCGCACAGGAGCAACTTGGGTTTGGGCAATGGCAGCGTTGGCACGGATTCCGCGCCGCCGGGTTCTATGGTCATTTCACGACGTATGCCGAGGTGCTTCAGCTTATCGGAGCCCTCGCGTTCGCCCTTTTCATAGCGGCGTTTGCGGCCGGAGGTCACTTTCGTAAAGCCGTCGCGTTCGCAATATGCGTCGCCGGTATCGGCATTGCGCTTCTGCTTACGGTAACGCGAGCCTCGCAGTTGGCCTTCGCAATTTCGTCCGTCTCGACAGTCCTACTCGGAGCCACTCGCAAGATCCTGTTGATCTTGGCTGCGGTTGCGATACCTATCGCAGCGGTCAGCCTGTTTGTCCTGCAGCAGCAGCGAAAGGTCGGGTTCTTCGACTCAAAAGACGGCTCGATCCAATACAGACAGATGATGTGGCGAGATGGGGTGCGGTTACTGAACGAGAGCCCGCGGCACCTATTGGTCGGCGTCGGGATGGATTCGGTCAAGAACCGCTGGGAAGAATGGGGACTGTTCGACAAGGGCTGGCAGCCGATGGGACATTTTCACTCGACTCCGCTGCAGCTCGCGGTTGAGAGAGGCGTACTCGCACTGCTGATCTGGCTGATCGTCCTCGGCGTCTACGCCCGGACACTATGGCGCGGGCTGACGCAAACAAAGGGAAGCAGTGACTGGCGAAGTAGAGGAATATTACTCGGATGTCTCGGTTCACTCATCGGATTTTTTGCCAGCGGATTGGTGCACTACAACCTCGGCGATCAAGAGGTCGCCATGGTGTTCTTCAATCTGATGGCGATGGGCGTGAAACTGTCCGAATTGCCGCCGTCTGACGATCTTCTGCTCAAGGATGCCGCGATCCTTCAGCCTGGTGCTTGACGGTGTAGAGTACGTAGACGCAGCCGTTCTTTAGCTGCCTACAATCGACGAGATCCAGATCCGTTTGTTTCGCTATCTTGTGAAACGACGGAATACCCCTTCCCAGCAGGATCGGGTGAACATTGAACCCGACCTCGTCGATAACCCCGGCTTCGAAAAGCGACGAAGCGAGCACTCCGCCGCCCATCAAGCAGATATCCTTTCCATCCTTCGCCTTCAGCGAGCGGACCAGGTCAGCGGCGCCCGTTGATACGAGCTTTGCACCCTTACAGTCGTCCGCACTCATCGTCGTCGAGAAAACGTAGGTTTCGATACCCGAGTCGTCACCCGAACCCGCCGGAGCATTTGCCATCGCGACCTCGTAGGTCTTACGGCCCATCAGCATTGTGTCGAAACGGCTCCAGCTATCCTTCATCAGCTCGGCAACCTCGTCGCTGAACCTAAGCCAATCGACCACCCCGTCCTCGCGCGCAAGGTAACCGTCCAAGCTGCATGCTCCCCCATAAACGACCTTTCGCATAATAAGCTCCTAGGCTTTCGCCTTAGACGAGACCGATGCGGCATCGTCGCCGATGGCCTCGACGGGACACGCGTTCAGGGCTTCTTCACACAGGTTAATTTCCTCTGGGGTTTGCGGCTGCTTGTATACGTACGAATAGCCGTTTTCGTCGTTGCGGGTGAAGTTCTTAGGTGACGTGTCGCGGCAGACGTCGCAGTCGATGCACTGCCGATCGACGTAATAGTTGCCGGGGACGTTATCGGGGAGTTTGTCCTTAACGAATGCCATTCGCCGAGCCTAGCTTTTCCTTTCTGTCATCTCGATCATCCGCTCGAGCGCGATCGACGCGAAATGCTTTGTCTCGTCATCGACAACGATCTCGTTGACGACCACGTCGTTCGCGATGTTGTCCATCGCCCACGCAAGGTTCTGCGGGGCTATTCGATACATCGTCGCGCACATACACAGGTCCGGGGCGAGCAGGTGGATCTCCTGATCAGGGAATCTCTGTTTGAGCCGGTTGACCAGATTCACCTCCGTACCGATCGCCCACTTCGAACCTGCCGGAGCATTTTCGACTGTCTTGATGATGAACGACGTCGAACCGTCAAGGTCACTTTGCTCAACAACTTCGCGAGTGCATTCGGGGTGAACGAGAACTTTCACGCCCGGAACGTCGTCGCGGATCTTATCGACGTGCCACGCCTTGAAGCGTCCGTGGACGGAACAATGCCCACGCCACAGGATCAACTTTGCGTCGAGCAGTGCTTCCGGAGTGTTGCCGCCAAGCTCTTCGTGCGGATTCCAGACGACCATCTTGTCGAGCGGGATGCCGAACTTTGCACCGGTGTTGCGGCCAAGATGCTGATCAGGGAAGAAGAACATCTTGTCGTACTCTTTCAAGTAAACATCAAAGAGCGGCACTGCGTTTGACGACGTACAAACAACACCTTCGTTGCGGCCGCAGAACGCCTTGATCGCCGCCGTCGAATTCATATACGTGATCGGTGCGACCTTTTGTTCGAGCACGCCGATGTCGCGAAGCTGCTCCCACGCGTCCTCAACCTGATCGATCGACGCCATATCTGCCATCGAGCAGCCGGCTCCGAGGTCCGGCAGGATCACCCTTTGAAAATCTTTTCCGACGATATCGGCCGACTCGGCCATGAAATGGACGCCGCAGAAGACGATGTATTCAGCCTCGGTCTGCGATGCCATTACCGAAAGCTGATAGCTGTCGCCGGTTAGGTCGGCGTGGCGGATGACGTCGTCGCGTTGGTAGTGGTGACCAAGGATAACGACTCGCTTACCCAATGCCTCTCTGGCGGCCTCGATGGACTCGGCCAACTCCGGCTCCGGCATTACGAGGAAATCTTCAAGAACACTTACTTCTTCCTGCACCGCAGACATAGCAAAACGCCTCCAAATGAACCAAAGAAAATGATGTCACTTTGAAGTACTTAGAGCAAGAAGATCCGAACCACTCTACTCGGTACAGTCTTCCCAGGGCTTGTCGGGACAATTGAAGAGTTCAGGAGCCATCTCTCGGGTTTGCTGTTCGATCGTTACGTACGATTCGGTCGAGCCATGCGTCTTCATAGACCAACCGAGCTGTTCGCGGTGACGCCAGACATAGGCATAAGCCTGATTCTCGTTCTCACCCATCAAATGGCGAGCTTCGTGCATCAGGATCATCGCTCGCTCGGTGTCGTCCGTAGCCTTGGTGTAGAAGTCCGGGTAGAGCGTAATTATCTGGAAGGGGAAATTGGTCGATGCGTAGGCGTTTTCCTTTTCCGTCAGGGCGTTGAGCCAATGATCGGTCGCTCGAAATGTTGTGGTTCCTTTTAATAGGAAAACCTCATCCGAAAAACCGTGATCAGCCAATAGCTGGATCGCTTTGTCTATCTGCTGACGATCGTGCTGCGTTGGCGGCAGTGACGTCGAGACGAGCGACAAATAGAAAGCGATCACTGCCAGAACGGCAGATGCGGCATGTGTAGCTGTTTGTTGGAGAATGGCGACTAGCACGTCTGAAGCAAAAAGAGCGATTGAGCGCCCTTTGGAGATAAACAGAGTACAACATTCAACAATAAATCGCAACATCCTAACCCCTTCTCGTTCTAATACGATACAGCCGCCACCATTTTGCCTATTAGATGGCAATCGGCGTTCCAAGGCTTGCCGGACAAAATGCCAGATCACATCGTCCGCAAGCGTTCCATAATGGAACGGTTTTGGGACGGCGTAAGTGTTGTATCCAGTCGGTTTATCGCCAAAATTGTTCCATTTTCCGCACACACCGCAAATCGTTCTATTCCAGTGGAACGACATCTGAAATGATCGCCCTAGTTGTCAAAGATCCGCGCGCCCATGCATTTCTGCCGGGGTTAAACATAGCCCCGCAGACGCAACGTCATGTCACCATATTATTCGGCTGGATCCTGATGCACCGGGATATCTGATGGACCAAAGTCTGGTGATGATCTATGTAGATCGGAGCTGGCAAAACCTCCACTCCAGGAGTTCGACTGATGACATTCGTCACTGGAAAATTCGAGATCGTGAATCGCAAATTTCATCGATATTTCCTGGATTTCATCCAAAAATCCAAAAACCGGAAAGGGCGCGGATCTCAGTAATATCGCGCCCCTTCATAAGAGCAAACTAATATCAGTATCAGTTATATCCACGCCTAGCTGGCATAACGCTTGCTTATTTACGAAGTGCTAACTTTCGTTGAAAAGTTCGGATTCAAAACCCCGAATTTTTCAGCAAACGATGCGCCAGCGTTTACGGCGTGGATAGGAACGAGACGTTCCGGGTATAGGACGGCCTTCGGCATGTATTGGTTTCGAAACATCTTCGGCCCAGCCGAGCGGAGGTCCGATGGTATCCCGCGATCACTCCGGGTTTTCGTTTCCGCCCAAGATCCGCTCCGCATCACCAAATCAATAACACGGAGAGGATCATGCAAAAATTTGCAGTATTAATTATTTCGGTACTCCTTTCGGTGTCGACGTTACTCGCCCAGAGCACTACCGGACGTCTATCCGGAAGCGTGTCCGGGCCTGACGGAGCGATTCCAGGAGCTACCCTCACAGCGACCGACGTCAACACTAAGAAAGAACAAACAATAACCGCGAATGGCGAAGGAGCATTTCTGTTCCCCCAGCTTGAGTTCGGAACCTATTCGGTAAAGGTCACCGCACCGGGATTTAAGGGTCTGGTGGTTAATGAGCTCAAGATCGACGTGGGCCGTGAAGCGACCCTGAATCCGACATTGGAAGTCGGCGATGTCTCGGCCGAAGTTGTCGTCACGGCAGGCGCAGACGTTATCACTTCGACAAGCGCTCAGGTGAGTAACACCGTCAGTCCACAGCAGATCGCGTCGCTTCCGCTACTTACAAGGAACCCGTTAGCGCTTACGGTCTTACAACCAGGTGTGCAGAGTAATGCATTTCAGGAAACAGCGATCAACGGAATGCGTACGTCTTTTACGAACATCACGCGAGACGGCATAAATATTCAGGACAACTTCATCCGTCAAAATGCGACTGACTTTGCTCCGGGACGACCTTCGGTAGATGACACGGCGGAATTTACGATAACTACATCGAATCAAGAAGCCGACCAGGGCTACGGCGGTGCGCAGATAAGGCTCGTTACGCCGCGCGGAACCAGTGAATTACACGGAGCCTTATTCGCATATAACCGCAACTCGAAATTTGGCGCGAACAGCTTCTTTAATAATCGGGCGGGCCATTTCATCGCGACAGATTCTCTGGTTCTCAATGGCGTCGCGAACGTCGGTGACGAACGAAACCCGCGTCCATTCCGCAATCGAAACCAGTTCGGTGGAAAGGTGAGCGGACCGTTGCCGCTCCCTGGGTTTGGAGACGGTGGGGGGCCCGGAATCCTCTGGGATAAAGGCTTCTTTTTCTTTGCTTATGAAAAGATCATCGCTATTTATCTACACTGGAATAATAGATTATAGC
>DAIOWA010000151.1:0-6588 GCA_036758705.1 Pyrinomonadaceae bacterium
TGTGGAACCTTCGGTCACGGTCAGGTAAAACACGCAAATGGCCGATACCGAAACGCCCCAGCAATGGGTGCCCAGCTTTAATCCGTGGCTTATTGCCATCTCGGTGATGCTTGCGACCGTGATGGAAGTGCTCGACACGTCCGTCGCGAACGTCGCGCTTCCGCATATCTCGGGCAGCCTTTCCGCCACCACCGAAGAAGCAACCTGGGTCCTGACAAGTTACCTTATCTCGAACGCCATCATTCTTCCCGCGACAAGCTGGATCGCAAAATACGTCGGACGGAAGCGGTTTCTCGTCATTTGTATCGTGATCTTCACGGTTGCGTCGGCGCTGTGCGGAGCCGCTCCGAACCTCGAAACACTGATAATCGCCCGAATTTTGCAGGGGATGGGCGGCGGCGCACTGCAGCCGATCGCACAGGCTGTGCTGCTCGAAAGTTTTCCGCCCGCTCGAAGAGGTGCGGCGATGGCGCTGTACGGAATGGGCGTTGTCGTCGCTCCGATCATCGGCCCGACCTTGGGCGGTTGGATCACCGACAATTATTCGTGGCGTTGGATCTTTTATATAAACCTGCCGATCGGGATCATCGCGGCATTGATGGCGAATTGGTTCGTAGAAGATCCGCCGTATCTCAAAGGCCAGAAGCCGGGCCGCGTCGATTACATAGGATTTGGCCTGATGGCGCTTGGGCTTTCTTGTCTTGAACTCACGCTCGATCTTGGCCAGCAGCGAGACTGGTTCGCGTCGCCATTCATTACGTTTACTGCTGTTTCTTGCGGCGTTCTGATCGTCGCATTCGTCATCTGGGAACTGTATACGCCGGAGCCGATCGTGAATTTGCGTGTCTTTCTTAACCGCAATTTTGCGATCGGATGTATGCTGATCGGAATTGTCGGCGTGGTGCTTTACGGTTCGACGGCGCTGCTTCCGCTGTTTTTGCAGACACTATTGGGCTATCCCGCGGTGGAGAGCGGCATGGCGGTGAGTCCGCGGGGAATCGGGTCGATCGTGTCGATGGTAGTCGTCGGGCGGCTGATCGGGAAAGTGGATGCGCGGCTGCTGATCGCTTTTGGATTTACGGTGCTCGCATTCTCCACGTATATGTTCACGGGGCTTAATCTTTACATCGCTCAGACGAACATTATCTACCCGATGGTGATCAGCGGATTTGCGATGGGCTTTGTCTTCGTGCCGCTGACGACGATGACGATGGCGACGCTGCCGCAGGACCAGATCGGCAACGCGAGCGGTATGTATAACCTGATGCGCAACACGGGCGGCAGCATCGGAATCGCGATAATGACCACCTTTCTCGCCCGAAACGCACAGGTCCACCAGGCGTATCTCACCGAACACACGACTGCCTACGATCCCGCGTTTCAACAGATGTTCGAACAGATCAAGGCGTCGCTGATGCAGACGATGGACGCTGTTTCGGCCACCCAGCAAGCCTACGCGACCGTCTACGGAATGGTTGTAAAACAGGCGATGGTGCTTTCCTATCTCGATAATTTCCGCATCCTCGCCGTGCTATGCGTACTGTGCATCCCCGCCGCGTTCATCTTCAAACGAGTCCGCCACGCAAAGGCCGTTGAAGGCGCTCATTAGCTGCGATTGACAGACGATACTGCTGACCTATAATTGCAAGTGTTCAATTGCTCGGTGATCCTCACCCCTTGCCGGGAACGTCCCTAAACTGCTCGGAAAGTCATGAATATACATGCCATCGCGATCCCGAGAATACTGATCTGTGCCGTGTTTTCAGCGTCGGCTCAATCGAGCACGCTCGCACAGTCTGAGGAAAATCTCGCGAGAATGAAGTCTCTTGCGGCAGCAAGATAGTACATACATAATTGGAGATCGCTATGCGGAAATTACAACTTAGTGTCTTTGCAATTTTTTTGACTGCGTTTTTTACTCCGGTGCTCGCTCAATCTAAAGCGGGCGACAACCCTCAGTACAAGCTGCTTGCAACTCGGCGGACGAGCACGATGCAAAAGGAGATCGATGAGGTTGCGGGGCAGGGATATCGCATTCTGGTGGGGTCGCCTACGGCCGGGACGGAGATGGCGGTCTTCCTTTCGCGCGAAGGGACACCCGAGAACCCGTTTAAGTACAAGCTCCTTGCTACGACCCGAACAGGGACTATGAACAAGGAACTTAACGAGATGGCCGACCAAGGCTATCGGCTGATCCCAAGTACAATGATCGCCAAAGCGGGAATGCTCGCGGGTGTCGAGATCGTAATGATCCTTGAGCGTCCGCCGGTGGTGACAAAGCAATACGAGTACAAGCTGCTGGCAACGAACCTGACTTCAACCCTGCAGAAAGAGGTGACGGAAGCGCAGGAGGCAGGTTATAAGATCGTTGGTATGGTTAGCCGGGGCGAGCACATGGTTGTGATGGAAAGGGAGGTCGACGCCCGCAAGCCCTAGGACGCGAAAAAGACGAGTTTAAGAAAAGGCTGCAGCCCCAGGGTTGCGGCCTTTGTAATTGCGTTTTTTAAGGATGCAGAGTAAATTGCAAGGCAGACACAGACCGTATTTTGCCGCATCAAACCATCACGCTTCCGGCCCCTCGGGCGTGACAAAAGGCACAACCAGGAGAATCTAAAAGGATGAAAAATCCGTTCCTCGAGAACTTTCGCCCGTACATTCCCGCAAGCGTCACCAACCTGCGCGAGCTGACCGTTTTTCCTCTTATCGTCGGAACGCTGCTCGGAATATTATTCGGAGCCTCATCGCTCTACCTCGTTCTGAAGACGGGGCTGACGGTATCGGCATCGATCCCGGTTGCGGTGATCGCGATCACGCTGTTCCGGCTGCTGTCGAAAGCGGGCTTTCGCGACGCGACGATCCTCGAATCGAACATAATGCAGACGACGGGTTCAGCGGGTGAATCGATCGCGTTCGGCGTCGGTGTGACAATGCCGGCGATCCTGATCCTGGGGTTCGATCTTGATATCTGGCACGTGACGCTGGTCGCCGTGCTTGGCGGATTGTTGGGAATTTTGATGATGATCCCGCTGCGACGGGCGTTGATCCGCGACCAGCACGGCATTCTCAAATACCCGGAAGGAACTGCGTGCGCTCAGGTTCTGATCGCGGGAGCTTCTAAGGAATCCCGCGAAGCGGCACACGACGCGGGCGGCGATGTTTCGTCCGATGAGGAAGTGCTGCATCGAGGAAAGATCATCGCCGCCGGCTTCGGGCTTGGTTTTCTTTATAAATCGGTGATGGACGTATTCTCGACATGGAACCCCGAACCGGGGAAGGATCTGCCGGACAACGTTCTGAAAGGCGGATCGATCCATCTCGAAAATAATCCGGCATTGCTTGGCGTCGGCTACATCATCGGACCTTACATCGCGTCGATCATGGTCGGCGGCGGTATTTTGTCGTACCTGGTACTGATCCCGCTGATCAAATATTTCGGCGATGCGCTTGCAAACCCGCTCGCTCCGGCAACCGGAAGGACGATCGCGGAGATGTCGCCTGGACAGATTCGCGGCGAATACATTCTTTATATTGGAGCCGGTGCGGTAACGGCGGCGGGTATTATTTCGCTCGCCCGCAGCCTGCCGACGATCTGGAGCGGCCTGAAATCGGGCCTTGCGGATCTTCGCGGTGCATCGGGCGATGTAAACGGCACCGAGCGGACCGACCAGGACATCTCGATGAAATGGGTCATCATCGGGCTGATCGTCCTCCTGGCCGCGATCATGCTCGCCCCATCGCTTGGGCTTTTCATATTCGACGATCCCGTCGTTTCGTTCCTCGGGGCCCTTTTGATCATCATTCTTGGGTTCTTATTCGTGACGGTTTCGTCCCGGCTGACCGGCGAGGTCGGTTCATCGTCGAATCCGATCTCGGGTATGACCGTGGCGACTCTGTTGTTCACCTGTCTCGTATTTCTCGCTCTCGGCTGGACGGCGGCTGATCCGTATTTTGTGACTGCACTCTCGATCGGCGGCATTGTATGCATCGCCGCGTCGAATGGCGGTACGACTTCGCAGGATCTGAAGACCGGATTCTGGGTTGGCGGCACTCCGCGCCGGCAGCAGATCGCGATCCTGGTCGGAGCTCTTGCCTCGGCGCTGGTGCTCGGGCCGCTGCTTTTATATTTAAACACCGGCGGAACCTATTACCAGAAAGTCGATCTCAAAGACTTCCCGGCTGGGACTGCCGTTACGGAAGCCAAACTGTTCCGCGAGGGCGGCCACCCTAAGACCGAGGTTGTGCACACGGGCGAATATGCATCCGACACGACCCAGTATCACGTTTGGCAGAATACCGATCCGAAATCAGGCCCGATAGGGAAATACCTCGTCAATACCCAGGGCCAGCCCGTCTATCTTGTCGACCCCGCGATCAACGGGGTAATTACGGAAGATTCGAACGGCAACAAACTCACTCGATACGACGCCCCAAAGGCAACCCTGATGAGTTACATCATCAAGGGCGTGTTAGGGCAGGATCTTCCTTGGGGGCTTGTGCTGATCGGGGCGATGATCGCAATAATGCTTGAGATCGTTGGGGTTCCGTCGCTTGCGTTTGCCGTCGGGCTGTATCTTCCGCTGGCTACGTCGGCTCCGATATTCGTAGGCGGCATAGTTCGCAAGATCGTTGATGTTTACCTGAAGCGGAAACTCGCGTCGAAGAATCTGACCGAGGACGAGATCGTTGCCGAGACGGATAAATCTCACGGCGTACTGCTCGCGTCCGGATACATCGCCGGGGCCGCGATCGCCGGTATCCTGATCGCCATCTTTGCGGTGGTTCCGTGGCTTAAGGCCATTCAGGACGATTCGGCCAGATGGGCGGCGGCCGCAAATCCATTCTTTGGCGGCGACACGGGATGGTGGCTCGGTGCGGTGCCGTTCCTTATCCTGGCGGTCCTGCTCTATTTCGTCGGGCGTGAGAAGCTGATGAAGGGCGGCGGCGACCTCGAGTAGCCGCTTTTCGAGCAGAACGACCGAACTTCGAAAAACTGTTTTACATTTTTTCCACAGGCACGCTATACTAACGTTTGGCGTGTCTTTTGTCTTTGGCCCCGGCACGCAGTCCACCAGGGCCATCTTCTTTTCTTCGTACAAACAGGGTCAAATTTTGATGTATCGCGGGTATTCGATGCCTAACTTCTTTCTCTCTATTGCTACATCTCTAGCCATCATCTGCGGCGGCTGTAATGCCGAGGCGTCGAAGGCCGAGAATACGAGCGTAGCGAATACGTCAGCGATGGCGAATAAGGAAGTCTCGACGGCAGCTCCCGCATCGGCGATCGAGATCAAACCTGGCTCTCCGGCCGATACTGTCAGAGCGTTCTATACGAAGCTTCGCGAGAAGAAATTTCGCGAGGCCATCTTCTTGACCAACCTGCGTCCGGCGGTCGAGGGCTTGACCGATGCCGAGTTAAAGGAATTCCAGGTCGATTTCGAGGCGATCGCGAATAAGGTTCCTGCCGTGCTGACCATCAACGGCGAGATCGTCTCGGGCGACAAAGCGACGGTTACTGCAAGCCTTCCGGGTGATGATCCCGACAAACTCGAAACGCAGCAGCTTGAGCTTCGCAAGGAGGGCGAAACGTGGGTGATCCTCACGGTGGATGAAACCGCC
Organism: Pyrinomonadaceae bacterium; assembly: GCA_036758705.1. Taxonomy (GTDB): domain Bacteria; phylum Acidobacteriota; class Blastocatellia; order Pyrinomonadales; family Pyrinomonadaceae; genus OLB17. Next base: position 5,617 of record DAIOWA010000151.1, read on the forward strand.
GAGGCCCGGATCAAGAGGGAAGGCAAGAATTACTTCTACGTTCTGAAGATCGAAACACACGAAGACGAAGCCCGCGATATGCTCGACCGCATCGCGAAGGTTCAATTGCTCTACGCTTCGCAGCACGGCGGAAATTTTGGTGACCTCGATCAGTTGGTTGAGGCCGGGTTGCCTGATGACGTAAAGACATCGGCCACCACGGGCTACAACTACGAGGTCACGCTAACGCCGGACAAACAGATCTGGACCGCACACGCAACGCCGGCTGAATACGGCAAGTCCGGCAAACTTTCATTCTTTTTAACCTCCGACGGCAGATCGACGCCGCGGATCAGCAGTAAGGACAACGGCGGAAAGCCGCTTGATAAGTAAATTTCGCGTTAAATCGGCCCCCGTACGATTTGATACTTATGCAGCCCTAACCTCTATTTGGAAGAAACGCCATGATCAGGTCACTCGTCACGAAGCTCACCGGATTGATCGCAGAGCGATCTCACAGCCCGCGGAAGAAGTATGCCGTACCGGTGAAGATGTGGTTTGAACGAGAGTCAGGGCGATTGATCCACACGTCGACGGCGGACGGCTTGTATATGTCCGGCGAAACCGTCGATATGAGCAAGACGGGCCTCGGGATCATGGTGTCGTCGATCCGGATGAAAGAGCATTATCTGGTAGGCCAAAATCGGGTACTGAACGTGGAGATCGACCTGCCGAGAGAGAAGGTTAGAATGCAGATCGTCGGCCGCCGGTACGAACGTGAAAACATTCACGACTCGGTCGAGCGGTATATCGTCGGAATGGAGATCGTACAGATCTCTGATGCTGACCGAGAGGTGTACGAACATTTTTTAAGATACGGCGCAAAACGCCGACGGGCCGCGAATCCCGGATTAGAGACGAATTAAGTTTTTTGCACAAGCCCGCGCGTTAGCAAGGGCGATACTATCAACTTGGATGTATCGCCCTTGCTAA
>DAIOWA010000152.1:0-6582 GCA_036758705.1 Pyrinomonadaceae bacterium
GCACCTGAAGTAGAAACAGACGTCGCCTTCACTCCCTCCTCTCCATCAAAAACGCCGGAGGGCGGGTCGGGGTGAAGAAGGATTGGTGCCGCCAGGTCCGGTATTCTTCGATCTCTTCCTCGGTCCAGTCTTCCGAGCCGGGGAACCAGAGGGCACGGGCGACGCCGTAGCGTTGGGCGTCGGGGTATTCGGGGCGGTCGTATGATTTGTTCGCGAGCAGCCATTCGCGAAGGTCGTTGTAATGGTCGTCCGACAGGCGTTTCAGCATCGGATCGACGCCGGCCTCGTCGGGCTTGTATCGACGCGGGCCGCAGATGTCGCAATCGTCGGGGCAATCGACGTGGCCTTCGATATTGCCGGACCCCTTGGACTTCCGGTGCGCCGCGCGGCCGTTACATAGAGAACAGCCATAACAGCCCTCGACAAGACATTTCTCGAACATATAATACGGCCGATGTGCCGGTTGAGCGATCTCCGGCTCAGGCTCAGGCAGCGGTGGAGCCGCGATCGCCATCAGCAGACGACGATGAACCGTCGACCGCGGCATTTCCAGCTGCTGCCCGATCGCACGGATCGACATTCCCGCATCCGCCAGCTCCTTTATCTTGCGGATAAGATTCCATTCCCACTCATCATTATCGTTGGAGCGGATCGTCGGTTCGCTCTTGTAATTGGTGTGAATAAAGGATGGGAAATTCCCGTTAACGACTTTGATCTCGAATGTCGGTACGTGAGCCTCGCCGTAAGAAAGGTCTTCGAAGCCCGATTTCAGATGCTTTATGTAGCGTTCGGTCGACCGCGAACCTGACCGCCCGAGTGCGAACACGTTGTCGGCAAAACTCGTCACTACCGTCGAACATGGAATGTCCGCCGCGATTATCCCGCGATACCGCACCGCCCGCGGGCCGTTCATTAATAAAAGTATCGACAGCCCGAACCGGTCGCGGATCTTGCGAAGCTCACGCATCACCACCGTCGTCTCTCGCGGCACCGAATATCGCTGCATAAACGCGAGATTGTCTATGATCAGGACCTTCGCTCCGGTCTGCTTTACCAATCCCGCTATCTTCGCCACCGGCAGATGCACGTTGTGTTTCAGGTTCGGCCGCAGGAGATTGTCAGAGAATTCGTAGGCAGTCCGAATTCCCTTTTCATCCGGCTCGCTCGTGTAACGCAGTGCAAACTTCTCGCCCGACCGGGCAAGATCCAGATAAACGACATCCTGTGCCGCCGCGGTATTTTCGAACGGCCCGATCGAGGCGCCGCGTGTGATCGCATCGCCGATCTGCACGGCCAAAACACTCTTCCCAACCGACGATTCGCCATACATCACCGCGATATCACCCTCAAACCAAAGATCGCCGAACAGCATCTTCGGGTTCTCGGCCGGAACCTCCTTCAGACATTCGCCCGCCGTTCTGATCTCAAAAAGATCCTCGTCCGGGATGTCATCTATCGATATTGACTCACTGAATTCCATTGACCTGTTTAACCGTTGTCGCGTATGATAGCACATCGTTGCATCATTGCAACATCTATTTATGCCGATGAATAAGAAGTTCCACGCAAAGCTGCAGAGCACGCAAAGAGTCGAGCACGTTAGATCAAGGTATCGTGAATTTGACCGAACCTTTTTTGCGATCTTCGCGGCTTTGCGTGGAACTTCTTTGTTTGCCGGCGAGTTCCCGCTGCTTTCGCGATCTTCCGCGTATTTCGCGGGCAAACCCCCAACGTGCGCGCTGTGGGACGCGGGACTGGGACACCTTGGGACAGACGGCAATTTGCACAAATCCCGCTTACCGTTAAGATAGTGGATAGGGTTTTAGTTCATAGATTCCAACGATTTACGATGCTCGGAGAGAGTATAGGTCGAGGTGCAATGCGGATCATCAACGCGATGGTTCGCGGGCTTGCGTCGCTGGGCGTGCATCCGAACCTGCTCACGACGATCGGCGTGACGATCAACGTCGGCTGCGGCGTGCTGTTCGGCATCGGCGAGTTCTTCTGGGCCGGGATCGTGCTGATCATCGCGAACGTGTTCGATATGCTCGACGGCAACGTCGCACGTCAGACCGGCAACGTCACCAAGTTCGGCAGCTTTCTCGATTCGTCGCTAGACCGCCTCTCGGACATGGTCGTATTCGTCGGGATAATGGCATTCTACGCCGGCAACCGCCCGCAGCATTCGATAATGAACGTCGTGCTCGCCGGTGTCGCCCTGATGGCGTCGGTGATGGTCAGCTACACCACCGCCCGCAGCGAAGGCCTCGGCGTCAAGGCAAACGTCGGATTTCTCCAGCGACCCGAACGCGTCGTCCTATTAATAATAGGTGCGCTCTCCACCTGGAACTGGAACTCCGACAGCATCTGGTTCAACCGTATGCCGCAGGTCCTTTGGGTACTCGCCGTCGGCTCCGTCTGGACCCTCATCCATCGGATGTTCTACATCTGGAAGGAGTTTCAGAAGCTTGAGGAGATCACGCCGGAATGATCGATTGGCTTTACGAATACTGGGCAGCACTCACGTGGGGAGCGATCATCGGATCGATCGCGGTGTTTCTCGTGACGTTCACTATCAGTATTTTGTTGGTCGCGGTCGTTGTCGTAAAGATTCCCAAGAATTATTTCAGTTCGCATTACCAACGCGACTTTCTGCCAAACAGCTCATGGCTGACCCGATGGGGAGCGGTCGTAGCGAAAAATATTGTCGGGGCAATCCTGGTGTTAGCTGGAATAGTTATGCTGATCGGTCCGGGCCAAGGGATTCTTACTATTCTTATTGGCCTGATAATGCTTGATATCCCCGGCAAACGCCCGCTCGAAGCCCGGATCATCAAGCGTCCGGCGGTTCTTTCTGCAATTAACAACCTTCGGGCAAAGTACGGCAAGGAGCCGCTCGAAGTCGACTAACGTATGGCATTTTTCGATTTTCTTAAGAAAAAGCAGCGGCAGGACCCCGAGGTCGCTCGACGAAAATTTCTGAACGAACACGGCCGCATCACCGACGGCCGCATCATCGACACGGTATTTAACAACAAGGGGCAGGAGATCGCTCTATATACATATACGCTCAACGGCGTCGACTTCGAATCGTCCGAACTGCTCACCGACGAACAACGCCGCGATCCTCTAAAATACGCCCCCGGCGCCCGAGTCGGCGTCCGCTACGACCCGAAGAACCAGGGCAATTCAATGCTGGATTAATGGAACGCGGACGCCCCCGTCCGCAAGTCTTCGTTCGAGGCTCGCTAATGTTGAACGATAGTGACTGTTAGAGTAACTGCGGACGAGGGCGTCCGCGTTCCATTTATGTTCAAAAAGATACTCATAGCCAACCGCGGAGAGATCGCATGCCGAGTCATCCGAGCCTGCCGCGAGATGAACATCGCGACGGTTGCGGTCTACTCCGACGCCGACCGCGACGCGCTCCACGTCCGCATGGCTGATGAGGCATATCACGTCGGCCCGCCGCCTTCCGCCGAGAGTTACCTGAGATGGGAGAAGATCATCGAAGTAGCGAAGGCGTCGGGAGCTGAAGCGATCCATCCCGGTTACGGGTTCCTCTCAGAGAATGCCGAATTCGTCCGCAACGTAACCGCCGCCGGCATAACATTCATCGGCCCGCCGCCCGAAGCGATGGAAGGAATGGGCGGAAAAATATCCGCCCGCAAGATCGCCATCGCTGCCGGAGTTCCGGTCGTTCCCGGCACCACCGAGCCGCTCACATCGTTCGGTGAAGCAAAAGAAACCGCCGCGAGCTTCGGCTATCCCGTAATGCTCAAAGCATCCGCAGGAGGAGGCGGAAAAGGGATGCGACTTGTGTCGAGCGAGGCCGAACTCAATTCCGCACTCGAGAACGCCCAGGCCGAAGCGAAGGCCAGCTTCGGGGACGACGCGGTATATATAGAAAAGGCGATCGTCCGCCCGCGGCACATCGAGATACAGGTTTTCTCCGACACGCACGGCAACCACGTACACCTCGGCGAACGCGAATGCTCAATCCAGCGACGCCATCAAAAGGTCATCGAGGAAGCACCCTCGCCGATCAACTCCCCCGCGCTTCGAGCCGAGATGGGAGCCTGCGCCGTGATGGTCGCAAAAGCGGTGAATTACGTCGGAGCGGGCACTGTCGAGTTTCTCGTCTCGGACGTCGACAAGTCGTTCTACTTCCTTGAGATGAACACGCGGCTGCAGGTAGAGCATCCCGTGACCGAACTCGTCACCGGCATCGACCTCGTCCGCGAACAGATCAACGTCGCCGCAGGCAAGCCGCTTTCGTTCACACAGGACGACATCGCTATCACAGGCCACGCGATCGAATGCCGTATCTACGCCGAGGACCCTGACAACAACTTCCTACCGTCGCCCGGCAAGATCACGCGGCTTCGCATCCCGCAAGGCCCGGGCATCCGCGACGACGGCGGCGTATACGAAGGTGCCGAGGTGTCGATCTACTACGACCCGATGATCTCCAAATTCGCCGTGTACGGAGCTGACCGGGAACAAGCGATCGAGCGTATGCGGCGAGCTCTGATGGAGTATCAGATCGGCGGCATCAAGACGACGCTTCCCTTCTTCCGCGAGGTGATGAACGACCCCGAGTTCGTCGCCGGCAATCTCGATACTGGCTTTATCACGGAATTCAACGAACGCCGGGCACGATCCGAACCCGTTCAAGTTGAGCGGGATCTCGGCATCATCGCCGCGGCACTCGCATCGGGAGCAAAGACGCCGGCGGGCATGACCCAACTAAGCCCGACTCGCTGGTCGAATACGTACCGGGCCGGCTAGCACTGATGCATCTGAAACGCGGGTTATGATCTTTGACAACTGAAAAAGCCGCCCAATTTGGACGGCCTTCCCATTAGCTGCACGTTGTAGGATTAGAGGTCCTTGTCTGACTCCTCGTCGTCCTTCAAGGCCTTTTTCTTCACCGGGCTCAAGACGATAGTCCGTCGCTGGACTGGTGCCGCCTTAACCGGAACAGAAGGAGCGACAGAAGCCTTCACCTCCGTCTTCGGAGCCGGTTCAGCCGAAGTGGTGTTGCCGGACGATCCAGGCCGAGACGCAATGAATTGGATTCCTGAAATGCTGTCTTCCAGGCTGAACGATACCGTTGGAACATCGTACGTATATCGTTTACTCTTTATGCTCATCACATAAAAACCGCCAACTGTTACGTCCGCAAATCGGAAGTATCCAAAGGTATTCGTCATCACGGTCCTTAACTCACCCGTCGTTGCCGACTGGAGAGTGATCACCTCTCGGGCAATAGCACGACCATTCAAATCAGATACCCTGCCGCTTATCTCAGCTGCAGCCGCTGTCGGGCCGATACTCGATGAGATGTAAGTAGGCTCGATCTTCGCAGTCCAATTGTCCGGATTCCCGTCAACCCACGGAGACTGGATATAGCAGGTGGGGGAGGTCGCACAATTTCCAGCGATCGGGTAGCCAGTCGGGTTACCAGGAGTCACAACGGTACCAGGAGTATTCTGGTCGGCCGAGTCGGTTGAAACCGGGGACTGGATGCCGTTTCCGTTCGCGGTTGCCTGATTTGGAATGTCTCCCGCGAAAAGCACTTTGGTCTTGAACTTGACCGTGATCATTTCGTCCACGCCCAGAGTTACATTATTCGCGAGCATCGACGTGACCGTCGTTCCGTTAAAGCTGCCGTTAGCAAAATTGCCGGAAGGAGCCGCAGCCGGAGTCGACTGTTTCTGTGCCGTAAGCGAACCGATCACGAACTGGAGACGGAAGTCAATAGTATCCGTGATCTGGAAGTTTGAGATCGCCGTGCTGCCCGTATTGATATAGCGAACCGTCCACTCGACATTGTCTTGCGCGTTGACGACACCGATCGGGTTAACATCGTCACCGACCGCAGTACCCAACTTGACAGTTTTGTAACCTTGTACTTTAGGAGGATTGAAAGAGCAAGCAGTTCTCGAGGGGACCAGGATGGCATTCAATGCCATTCGGCTGCCGTTTACTCGCTCGTAGTTGGCGTTCGTCGCAACAGAATCATTTCCTACTCCCGGCAAACCAATGTTGTCGCCGACATATCCGCCGTATTCGTGGCCGCCTAGGGCCATCACGACGCCTCCGACAGCGGCCGTCGTGTCACGCCAGAACGCGACCTTGTTGTTAGAGTTGTTTGATTTCGCCGCTGTAAAGACCGTAGAGGCAAGCCAATCTGGACCGGTTCCATTGATCGCGTTGAAATACGTATAACCATTGGTTCGCGCCAGGTCTCCGACAAACTGATTGAAAGGGACGTTTGGATTCGAAATTGTCGTGGTATCTGAAGTTGAGGTATTTGTGGTGCCATCGATACCGTATCTCGTAAAGAAGAGATCAGATGCCGGGTCTTCAAATATCTCTACCGAACGGCACTGAAGCATCATATTCCCACCGGAGGCTACGAAATCCTGATAGTCGTCCCGATAAGAAACTGCAGTAGTAAGAGCGTGGGCTTGAGCCGCCAGCGTCGGACACTTGGTCTCGAAAACTTCGTCTGATACCGGAGCAAAATCAATCCCATTCCGGAGGCCGGCTGCGGCATACAGACGCTCGTAAACG
>DAIOWA010000153.1:0-6581 GCA_036758705.1 Pyrinomonadaceae bacterium
CAAACCTGCTCGAAGCGGTCTCAAGTTACGTTCACGAGGTCGCGGGATTAAACGCAGCGAATGTTCACAATCTTCGGTTCGCTGCCGAACTCGCAGACTACAAAGGCGATCGACGGAAGGCTGACGATTATCGCCAAGAAGCTGTCGAGCTTGGCAAACGTGTGCAGGATCTCTATGTACCAGGCCGCGGCATTTGGAAATGCAAGCTTCCGGACGGAACCTACAACGAGGTCCATCACTGCTACGATTTCGGCGTGACGCTGATGACGATCGGCGATATTATGCCCCCCACGCAGAAGAAAGAAATGGTCGCCTTCTTCAAGAACGAGCTTCAGACGCCGACGTGGATGCGGGCGCTGTCGACCAAGGACCTCGACGTAACGTTCAGCATCCGCCCCGACCATCAATGGACCGGCGCATATTGCTCATGGCCCGCGTTGGCGCTCAGCGGCTTGTACGTAGCAGGCGAAGCAGCGATGGCTCACGAGTGGATGAAAGGACTCGCTAAATCGAGCCAGCAAGGGCCGTACGCTCAAGCGCATTTCACCGAGGCGTTTTACACGCCCGAATCCAACGGCGGTGCGATCAAGAGTCCTTCAGATCAGCCCTACATCAACGATTGGGCGTGCGTTTCGGGCTGCAATTATCTCGAGCCGATCGTCGATTCGCTGTTCGGCATCAACGCGGGGTTGTTCGGCTCGATCACGTCGAAACCGCAGTTCGGTCCGTTCGATCCGAAGGCGGAATTAAGGAACATCAACTATCAAGGCAAGCGATACGTCGCAGATAAGAACGGCGTCCGAGCAGTTTAGTATTTACCGCCGAGGCTGGGATCCTGAGGCGGAATCAAACAGGATATACAGGATGAACAGGATATTTTCGCCGTCTTCGTATTCACATCCTGTTTATCCTGTGCATCCTGTTTGAATGACTATCAGTATATGAGTACGTTGATCAAATCATTTCTTTTCATCATCTTAGCGGCCGTTTCATTGCTCGCTCAAAACAAAACGACGCCTTCTCTACTCGAGATCGGCGATCGGTATTGGATGCAGCCAGACGTTGTTTACGGCAGTGCGAACAACACGCCGCTCAAGCTCGACATCTGGTATCCGCGAGACAATCCGAACCCGACGACCACGGTTGTCTACATCCACGGCGGCGGGTGGATCTTCGGCTCGAAGGAAGGAGCCGTGTATCAACTTCTGCCTTATCTCGAACGTGGATGGCGAGTGGTGAACGTTGAGTATCGGATGGCGGGAAATTCGCTCGCACCGGGCTCGGTGGAGGACACGCGATGCGCTCTTCGCTGGATCTATCGCAATGCGGCGCAATGGAAGTTCGACACGTCGAAGATCATTTTGACCGGCCATTCCGCTGGCGGACACCTTTCCTTGATCACAGGAATGCTGCCCGACGGAACCGCGCTCGATAACCGTTGCTACGCCAACGCGAAGTACGGCGACGTGCCGATGAAGGTCGCGGCAATCATCAACTGGTACGGCATCTCGGACGTAAACGACCTGATCAAGGGCCCGAATGTGAGGAACTACGCCGCGATGTGGATGGGCTCGCTGCCGAATGCCGAGGAAGTTGCTAAAAGTGTTTCGCCGCTCACATACGTCCGGCCCGGCCTGCCGCCGATCATTTCCATCCACGGTGATAAGGACAGCGTCGTGCCATATACACACAGCGTAAGGCTGCACGAGGCGCTAAAAAAGACAAATAACGTCGAGCAGCTCGTGACGATCGAAGGCGGCGACCACGGAATGTTCACGAAAGAACAGTATACAAAAGGCTACGACGCGATCTGGAAGTTTTTGAGTGAAAACAAGATAGGCCAATAGGATCGGTTCTTTCTTTTCATCCTTTTCCTCTTGCTCATCTTGTTCAGTGGTTAAGAGGAAAATTGAACCACAGAACAAGAAGAATAGGAGGAATAAGACGAACATCAGGACGACGATCCTTCATCCGACTTTAGAAAAATGAAGATCACTGATATCAAAGCGACAACGGTTACGGTTCCGCTCGAAGCTCCATTGCGACACGCCGCGGGATGCCATTGGGGACGGTTTGTCCGGACGATCGTCGAAGTAGAAACCGACGAAGGCATCACCGGGCTCGGCGAAATGGGCGGCGGAGGCGAATCTGCCGAAGCCGTTTTCCGTGCGATGAAGTCGTACCTTGTCGGGCACGATCCGGCACGGCTCGAGGAGATGCGGTTCAAGATCGCGAACCCGACGGCGTCGCTTTACAACAACCGCACGCAGATACTCGCCGCGCTTGAATTTGCGTGTCTCGATATCATCGGCAAGAAATGGGGCGTCCCCGTCTACGACATCCTTGGCGGCAAACTGCAGGACGAAGTTCCGTTCGCGTCGTATCTATTCTTCCGTTATCCGAATTCGAAAGACGGCTCCGGCGAAGTGAGGACTGTCGATCAGTTGGTCGCTCACGCGAAAGATCTCAAGGCCAAATACGGATTCTTTGCACATAAACTAAAAGGTGGCGTATTCGATCCGGTCTACGAATTGAAATGCTTCCGGGCCGTCGCCGAAGAGCTTGGCAGCGGGCCGATGGAAGGCGATAGTTTTCGATTTGATCCGAACGCGGCATGGTCGACCGAGCAGGCGATCTGGTTTGGCCAGCAGATCGAGGACATTAATAACGACTATCTTGAAGATCCGGTCTTTGGCCTGCACGGAATGCGCCGAACTCGCGAGAAGGTGCGGATGCCGCTTGCCACGAATACAGTCGTCGTCAATTTCGAGCAACTCGCGGCGAATGTTCTCGATACCGCCTGCGACGTGATCTTGCTCGACACCACGTTCTGGGGGGGCATTCGTCAGTGTGTAAAGGCCGCTGGAGTCTGCGAGACATTCCAGCTCGGTGTTGCGGTGCACTCCTCCGGGGAACTCGGCATCCAACTCGCGTCGATGCTCCATCTCGGAGCCGTCATCCCGAACCTCGCCTATGCGGCGGACGCTCATTATCATCACCTGACCGACGACATTATCGAGGGCGGCCTGATGAAATACGAAGGCGGCAAGATAAAAGTGCCGACTGCCCCCGGGCTCGGAGTCACGCTTGATCGCGACAAACTCGGCGAGTACAACGAACTCTACAAACGCCTCGGCGGATACAGCTACGATCAGGATCCGCTTCGTCCGGGCTGGACGCCGACCGTGCCGAACAATCGCTGGGCTGATCCGAACGACGACCGCCGGCCGGAGATCCCGTATTAAGCAGTATGAAAAGGTTTTTAGCTAGTACACTCGCGATCATTTTTGTTGCCAACGCCGCATTCGCTCAATGCGACATATCTGTCGGCAAGGGCGAATCGGCGACGGAGTGGAACGACATCTTTACTCGAAACGGCCCGGGTTGGACCGGAGCCGACACTACCGTGTCGATCCAACTTCCGAACGGCGATTCGGCGTTCTTCTTTTCGGATTCGTACATTGCCGAAGACCCTGCGAAACCCGGTGATGGCTCGGTCTATACGAACGAGAATGGCCTTCGGATGCGGAAGCCGAACTGCCTGCCGCCATTCTGCGGACCGGCCTCTGAGGTTATCCACTACGTTTACAACAGTGTCGTTATCCGATCGAAAGACGGTAAGACGATGCGGACGTTGACCGGTCCGAAAGATAAGAACGGCTACTCGACCGCGTATTTCAAGCCGAAGAGCGACGACCCGAACCATATGTATTGGCTCGGCGATCCGTTTTTCGTCAATGTCGAGGGCAAAAAGAAGATCTGGATGTTCCTGAACGAATGGGATGTCGCACGTCCGTTCGACAAGAGTTTCTGGATCAAATATCGAGCCCAGGCAGTCGCGCAGATGGACGCCGATACGCTCGCGACCGAGAAGATCATCGATCTCAAAAATAAAACCGACGACGCCGTCTGGGGCATCTCGCTTTGGGTCAACGATAAGAACGAGTTGTATATCTACGGTATGCGGAACGAGGGCGACATCAAGACTGCAAAGCCCTCGACTCTCGGGATGGCGAACAAGTATAAGAAGTTGTATCTCGCCAAGGTCGATGCGTCGAAGGGACTTGAATACGCCGTCGATCTGAAGAATTGGACGGCGTGGGACGGCAAGGCGTTCTCAAAAGATCTGAAAAAACGTAAGTCGCTGATCCCCGAGAAAGACAGCATCAGCGACGAACTCACAGTCCGACGGCTGAACATCAACGGCAAGCCGACTTTCGTGATCGTTACGTTTGATACGTCGGTCGGCTACTCGGATTGGAAAGATCTCTATCTATATTCCGCCTGCGAACCGCAAGGGCCTTTCACGACGAAACATCATTTTTACACGACGCCGACTGCCGGAATGACGAAACTTCCCGGAATGACCGATGGCCAATCGCTCCAAAGCGGGCTGAGCGTCTATAATCCGCATATGCACCCGCAGTTTATCGAAAAAGGGAAAATGCTCGTCTCATACAACAGCAATCTGCCGTTCGGCTCGAAGCCGGGCGACTCGATCTATGCTGACTTTTATCGTCCGCGGTTCGTATGGGTGCCGATCGCTGGCCTACAGAAAGAATGAAATTAGTTTGCTTTAATCCGAAGAACGTCTCGCACAGCGGCGAGCGTCGATACCGAGTCGGGGCGATGGTCGATGGCGAGCAGATCGCCGACCTCACGCCGTCTATATTGCCGATGGGCCTGAGCTCGTCCGAAGTGCTTCGCTGCTACGACCTTGCGACGAACTTCGTCGAGCCGGCGATGGAAGCCGTAAACAGCGGCCAGCTTCCGCTCGTCGATATCGGCGACGTGAAGATCGAAGCTCCAGTGCCGCGTCCGAACAAGATCATCTGCATCGGCCTGAACTATCTGGACCACGTCACTGAGAGCGGCGCCGAGATCCCGAAAGCACCGCTGATCTTTTCAAAGTTCGACACCTGCGTGGCGGCGTCCGAAGATCCGATCCTGTTGCCGGTCGGCAGCGAGCAGGTCGATTTCGAAGCCGAACTCGCCGTCGTCATCGGCCGCCGTGCGAAGAACATCGACGGTAAAGACGCGATGGACTACGTCTTCGGCTACACAAATTTTAACGACGTGTCGGCCCGCGATATGCAGTTTGCCGACGGCCAATGGCAACGCGGAAAATCGTGTGACACGTTCGCGCCATTTGGCGAATATGTCGCAACAAAAGACGAGATCGCTGATCCGCACAATCTCCGCATCCGGTTCCGGCTGAACGGCGAGACGATGCAGGATTCCAACACGGATCAGTTGATCTTCAAGATCCCCGCGCTAGTCGAGTACCTGTCGCGGTCGATCACCCTCGAACCCGGCGACATCATCGCGACCGGCACGCCACCCGGAGTAGGATTCGCCCGAAAACCGCCTGTGTTCCTCAAAGATGGAGACGTTTGCGAGGTCGAGATCGAAGGCCTCGGAGTGCTGATCAATCCGGTTGTGTCGAACTTATAACTTCTCACTTATCACTTATTCCGGATGTTTGATTTAAGCGGAAAAACAGCCTTAGTAACCGGAGCCGCCTCAGGCATCGGCGAAGCGATCGCCTACGCGCTTGCGGGGAATGGAGCGTTCGTTTATGTTGCCGACTTGAACGAGGAAGCGGGTGAGAACGTTGCAGCGGCAGTCGGTGGAAACTTCATTCCGCTTGATGTCGCAAACCGCGAGGACTGTCTCGCCGCCGCCGATAGAGTTCATTCTGACCGCGGTGATCTCGACATTCTCGTCAATAACGCCGGAATCGGCCACGTCGGCACGATCCTTAACACCGACGCCGAAGACCTCGAACGCCTGTTCGCCGTCAACGTCCGCGGGATGTTCGACCTGACAAAGGCGTTCATTCCGAAAATGATCGAGCGAAAATACGGCGTGATCATCAACCTCGCCTCGATCGGCGGCATACTCGCCATCCGCGACCGAATTGCTTACTGCACGACCAAGTTTGCCGTCGTCGGAATGACCAAGTGCATCGCCCTCGACCACGCGCTCGACGGCATCCGAGCCAACGCCGTCTGCCCGGGCCGCGTCGAGACCGATTTCGTCAAACGCCGCCTAGCCGAATATCCCGACCCGAAGAAAGCCTATGAAGAGATGGCTTCCACGCAGGCGATCGGCCGAATGGGCAAGCCCGAAGAGGTCGCCGCCGCGGTCCTTTACCTCGCCAGCGACGAAGCCGCCTTCGTCACGGGAACCGCCCTCGAACTCGACGGCGGCTGGGGTGCGGGCAAGTAAATCGTTGCGTCAAAAGGATTTTTTGAAATTTTCTGGAACGAAAAGGCGAATGAACCTTTGTATAAAATGAACGGAAATAATCGGTGACCAACACAGTGGCAAACAAATTTGCGGCCATTGGAAGCGGGTGAGGTCTGTTCATTGGGGCTCCTGATATATGTGTAATGAAAAGCCGCGTCTGGGCTGGACGCGGTTTTTCTTTGCGCGCTTTCAGAGTGCGCGATTCATCGCGTATCCGTTATGTTGATCGACCGTGTTCAACGAGATCGAGGACAGCGTAAGAATCTCCACGCAAAGCCGCCAAGATCGCAAAGAGGCGACTGATTATTCTAATAGGTGCTCGTTGGCAC
>DAIOWA010000154.1:0-6462 GCA_036758705.1 Pyrinomonadaceae bacterium
AGGACAGGATATTCCCTTCCACTATCCTGAACATGATCCTGACTAAAGAACTCTCCACAAATCGACGGCCTTTGGCCAAGTGGTATATGTGCGCGATCGCCGGTCTCGGCGGTCTATGCGTCGTTTATTCGATCGCCACCTTCCCGACCCAAAAGCTCGATCTCAATCTCCTGATCCTCGTCGCCCTGACGCTCGGACTCGGTACCCGGATCACGCTGCCCATCCCTCGATTCAAATCGCACATCTCCGTATCCGATACATTGATCAACCTAACGCTGATCCTTTATGGCGGCGAAGCGGCGATCATTCTGGCCGCGACCGAGGCCTTCATTTCGGCACGCCGATTCTGTAATCAGCGGATCACTGTCTTTTTTAATTCGGGTACGCTGGCCGTGTCGACGACGACCGTCGTTACTCTTCTGTGGGCATACGGCCTGTATTCCGAAGATCATCTCCACGGTTACGCCGGAAAGATGGCCGAGTTTCTTACGGCCCTCTCGCTGATGGCGGTGACGCAGTTCCTCATCAACACGATCCTCGCGGCGACATACGATTCACTAAAAAGTGCGCTGCCGCTGTGGGATACGTGGAAGAGCAAGTATGTGATGTCGTTCCCGACTTACCTCGTGGGAGCGGTCGGAGCCGGGGCTCTTGTAAGGCTGGTGGACATTGGCGGATTCGCGGTTATGTTCGCGGCGGTTCCGGTGATCGTGTTCGTTTTCCTCGCCTATCGGATGTATCTGCGCAATGTGGAAATGTCGATGGAGCAGGCCGAACAGGCACGCGAATACGCCAAGGCGATGAAGGAGCGAACCGTCGCCCTTCGCGAATCCGAAGAGCGCTTTCGTCGTGCGTTCGATCATGCGCCGATCGGTATCGCGATGGTCTCGCCGGTCGGCAAGTGGTTAAAAACAAACCGTGCGCTTTCGCGGATACTCGGCTATTCTCCGAAAGAATTCAAAGAGATGTCGTTCCATTCGATAATGTTCGAAGAAGACCTCGGGCGGACTTTGGTAAAGCTCAATGAGGTTCAGGCGGGCTTGATCGACGGCTGCGAAATGGAGCAGCGATATATGCATCGCGACGGATCGACCGTGTGGGCGTCGTGGAGCGCTTCGCTCGCGGGGCACGCGGGTGAATCGGGCAATAATCTGATCTTTCAGCTTCAGGACATCACGGAAAAGAAACTGGCCGAAGAAAAGCTTCACCACGAAGCCTCGCACGACGCCCTTACCGGACTTCCGAATCGGGCTCACTTTATGAAGCGGCTCGATATGGCGCTTCGAAAGGCGGCGGAGAATCCGAAATATCGCGTCAGCGTTCTGTTCATCGACCTCGACCGCTTCAAATTCGTCAACGACAGTCTCGGCCACTTCATCGGCGATGAACTCTTGTGTGCGATCGCCGGTCGCCTCCACGGATCAATGAGGCCGCCGGATATGGTCGCACGGCTCGGCGGAGACGAGTTTGTCGTCCTCGTTGAAGGACGTTATTACTCAGAGAAGATCACGCGGATCGCGGAGCGGATTCAGAAAAAGATCAGTTCGCCATTCAAACTGCAGGGCCACGAAGTTTTCACCACGGCAAGCATCGGGATCCTGAATGTGACGGAACACCATCTTACCTCAGAGGACGTTATCCGCGATGCGGATACTGCGATGTATCAGGCGAAGCGATCGGGCAAAGCTCGCCACGAAACATTTGACGACGAAATGCGAGCCGCCGTCCGCGAGACGCTTCAACTGGAAACAGACTTGCGGCGAGCGATCCAAGACGAAGACCTGACCGTCCATTTCCAGCCCATCTTTGCTCTCGCAGACGAAAAACTCTACGCTCTTGAGGCTCTTGCTCGGTGGGAACATCCACGTCTCGGATCGGTATCACCCGAGCGATTTGTGCCGCTTGCCGAAGAGATCGGGTTAATGGACGAATTGACCGCCCACATAATGCGGACCGCCTGCACGCAGATCGCTGCGTTACGCGGACGCCATCCTGAGCTTGCCGAAATGAAGCTCAGCGTTAACGTATCAAGCAAACAGTTTGCCGACGAGACGATAATCGATCGCGTATTATCGATACTGGACGAGACTGGATTTCCTGCGGATCGATTGAAACTCGAGATCACCGAGACGGTCTTCTTCGAAGATCACGACCGCGCTCTGGACATGCTCCGCAGGCTTCGTGAAACCGGGATCGAAACGGACATCGACGATTTCGGCACCGGGTATTCAAACCTCGCGTATCTCGTCAGGCTGCCGATATCGACGCTGAAGATCGACAAATCATTTGTGATGCTGATGGCTGAGAATCGGGCAAACCGCGAGGTGATCCGGACGATCCTTTCGCTGGCGGAGAACCTCGGATTTAAGGTGGTCGCCGAAGGAATCGAGAGCGAACATCAGCGGGAGGTGCTGACGAATCTCGGATGCGATTATGGTCAGGGCTATCTTTTCTCTCGGCCGCTCGCTCCCGACCTGCTTGAGGACTTTCTCTTGAACCGCGATGGTGAGACATTTCCCTATAGCCCTACCTCCGAAATTGCCGAAGCAAGCTTGATCCAGTAAACGCCGCTCCCACAACGGCAAACGCCGGACAGCCTCGGTCGGGGCGGTCCGGCGTTCTATTTTCGGTTCGGCTATTTCTTAAGCCAGCCAAACAATGCGTTTACGGTAATGTCGCGGTTCGTTTCGTAGATCGCTTTTGTGAGCGGGATCGACATCGGGCAGACCTGAACACAGTTCTGCGAATTGCCGCAATTCGCGATGCCGTCGTCGCCGAGCAGTCCGTTCAGCCGAGCGTCGATCTCCATTTTCCCGACCGGATGCATATTGAAAAGCCGAGCCTGGCCGATCGCTTGTGCTCCGATGTAGTTGCCGTCACCGAACTGCGGACACGCTTCGAGGCAGCAGCCGCAAGTCATGCAGCGCGACAGCGCGTACCGCTCCTGTGCGAGTTCGTTTGAGACATGCGGCCCCGGCCCGAGCGGGTAACTGCCATCGAGTTCGACCCATGCGTGGACCTTCTTGAGGTTCTCGAACATCTCCGTGCGATCGACCTTAAGATCGCGCACGTTCGGGAACTTAGACATCGGCTGCAGCGTGATCGTGTCACTGCCGGATGTAAGCAGCAGATCGTCGATCAACGCCGAGCACGATTGACGAACGCGTCCGTCGATCACCATCGTACAGATGCCGCACACCTGTTCGAGACAGGACATGTCCCACACCGGCGGCGTGGTCTTCGTACCGTCCGCCATCACCGGATCCTTGCGAACTTCCATCAACGCCGAGATAACGTTAAGGTTCCGGCGATACGTCAGCTCGAACGTCTCCCACCGAGTCGGCGCTCCCTCGTTGTCACGCCGCTGGATCTTCAGCTTAAACTTCGCCGGCGGATTCTCTAACCGCTTCTTTTCTATGTGTCCGTTTGTGCTCATCTATTCTTCCAAAAACGATTCGCAGGTTTCCTTGAGTTCGGACAAATGGTCTCGAACGATCTCCCACACCAGCTCATTTGATACGACGTTGTAACCATGTACAAGAATATTTCGAAACCCAACAATTTGCGATGCGTACGGAATTGCCGAGTAAACACCTTCGAACGCCTTCAGCCGATTAATTGCTTCGCCAATAATAATGAACTGTCGCTCGACGGCAGAGCGAATGAGGTCATTGTTGTCGTATTCCTCGAAGCCGAGCGACGCAGTAAACTCTTCAATGCGCCTGCATCCTTCGATCACGTCAAACAGCAATGAGTTCGTCTCATTCGCCATAGAGCTTGACCCTGTCGGAACTGACGGCCCTCAGAAAATACGGGTTGCTGATTGCTCGTTCTTCGATCACGTCAACGGGCCGCTCAAACAGCTTCTCAAGGCGTTCCTTCAACGCAAAATATCTTGTGAACAGAGAACCGCCGCCTTGAAATGTGACCATCACGTCAATGTCGCTCCGTGGGGAAAAATCATCACGCGATGCCGACCCGATCAGGTCAAGGCGCTGAAGCGATAATTCGCGACAGATCGCTTCGATCTCCTTCTGATATTTTCCTATATCGAGCATTCTTTGCCTGGGCTAATTCCGTTTCGCCTTCCCTTTACTGTAATCGCGCTTACGCGGTTCGACGAGCGACGTGTCAACGGCCTCGTAGCTGAAGACCGGAGCTTCCTCA
Source organism: Pyrinomonadaceae bacterium (assembly GCA_036758705.1). Taxonomy (GTDB): domain Bacteria; phylum Acidobacteriota; class Blastocatellia; order Pyrinomonadales; family Pyrinomonadaceae; genus OLB17. Next base: position 4,168 of record DAIOWA010000154.1, read on the forward strand.
GAGTATTCGGCGATCGTGGTTTTCAGGAAGTTCTCGTCATCGCGGTCCGGGAAATCCGGTTTGTAGTGTGCTCCGCGAGATTCGTTTCGGTTTAGGGCACCGAGCGTGATCACGCGCGCAAGCTGGATCATATTCCAAAGCTGACGAGCGTGCGGCACCGCCTGCGTCGCCCAGAGGTTCGAATCGTTTATCGAGATCTTGCTGTAACGATCCTGGATCTCGAGCAGTTTCTCGTCGGTAGCTTTGAGGCGGTCGTTATAGCGGACAACCGTAACATTCTCGGTCATCCACTTGGCCATCTCGTCGTGCAATTTGTACTGGTTCTCGCCGCCTTCGTTCGTGACGATCGAATCGTTGATCTCCTGCTGACGCTTCACCTCGGCTGCGTGGATGCCGTTCGTTTCAGTGCTGCCCCGTTCGACATTCTTTGCGTATTCGAGCGCGGAAGGCGCCGCCGTGAATCCCCCATAAACGCACGAGAGCAGCGAGTTCGCACCGAGTCGGTTGGCACCGTGGATCGAGTAGTCGCACTCGCCTGCGGCGAAAAGGCCCGGGATATTCGTCCGCTGTTCAAAGTCGACCCAAAGGCCGCCCATCGAATAGTGAACGCCCGGGAATATCCGCATCGGCATATACCGCGGATCGTCGCCGACGAACATCTCATAGATCTCGAGGATCGCTCCGAGCTTTCGCGTCAGGGTTTCAGGATCGATGTGCGTTAGGTCGAGATAGACCTGATTCTCACCGGCAACGCCGTGACCTTCGAGGCAGACCTGAAAGATCTCGCGAGTAGCGATGTCGCGCGGGACGAGGTTGCCATATGCGGGGTACCTCTCTTCGAGGAAGTACCAGCGTTCGGCGTCCGGAATATTACGCGGATCACGCGTGTCGCCGTCCTGCCGCGGAACCCATACTCGACCGCCTTCACCGCGTGCGGATTCAGACATCAGCCGAAGCTTATCCTCGCCCGGGATCGACGTCGGATGCACCTGAATGAACTCGCCATTCGCGTACTTCGCACCCTGCTCGTAACACGCTCCGACGGCGCTGCCGGTGCATGTCATCGAGTTGGTCGATTTGCCAAAGATCAAGCCCGGGCCGCCGGTCGCCATGATCACCGCATCCGCAGCGAACGATTTGAGTTCAAGCGTCTGCAGATTCATCGCAATGAGACCGCGGCAGACCTGATGGTCGTCAAGCACGAGCGAGAGCATCTCCCAGCCTTCGTACTTGTTGACCTTGCCCTGCGTCTCCCACTTACGCACCTGCTCATCGAGAGCGTAGAGAAGCTGCTGTCCGGTCGAGGCTCCGGCAAACGCGGTGCGATGGTGGAGCGTTCCGCCAAACCGCCGAAAGTCGAGCAGGCCTTCCTTCGTACGCGAGAACGGCACGCCCATGCGGTCAAAGAGATAAATGATCTCCGGCGCCATGTCGCACATCCGCTTGACCGGCGGTTGATTCGCCAGGAAGTCGCCGCCGTAGACCGTGTCGTCGAGGTGCTTCGCCGGCGAGTCGCCCTCGCCCTTCGTGTTGACCGCTCCGTTGATGCCGCCCTGAGCGCACACCGAGTGCGAACGCTTTACCGGCACGACCGAGATCAGATCGACCTCGTGTCCTGCTTCCGCGATCTTCATTGCCGCCGCAAGGCCCGCAAGCCCACCGCCAACGATCGCAATTTTTAATCCAGATGCCATGATTTCTTAATTCGCCCGTCGCTCCAGGATCGGCCCATGCAGAGCTGTGATCGGGATGGTCTCAACTACCGACGGCGTGTATGCAGAGAGAGACAAAATATCGGCGACTGGTGATGAATGAAGTATTTCGACTACCAGTTCGCGAACGTCTTCGGGAAGCTCATCCAATCCCGTGAGCGGAAGGCTTCTATATCCTAATTCAGTTGGCTGAGCGAGAACCGAATAATTGAACAGCGTGAGTCCTACCGCAAAACGATGCTCTAGATCTACTCTGAGGAGGATGTCTTCGTTGAGTTCGATCCCCGTACCGACGCCGGCATCAAACGATACGAACATCGTGTCGCCAACTTCGTCGTAATTAAAGGTCGCTTCTGCCATACCTTCACCAGATCTTCTTTTGATATGCCGTCACCACAAAATTATTCGGTGCAAGGTCACTTCCGAGCCTAAACAATACCACGGCTACGATGTGCGTATTCGATGCCACAAGCCCGTCGAATGCTCTCGAATACCGATATTTTTGAGGATCCAAAGATTCCTGCTTCCTGGAACCCAACCTGCTCGTTTCATGCAGTTCGTGTTCGACCTGATCCATTTCCGG
>DAIOWA010000155.1:0-6461 GCA_036758705.1 Pyrinomonadaceae bacterium
GAAGCAGAGCCAGTCCGCAGAAAAAGAACACGCCGAGGACAAAGACCACGGCTCCGATCACGGGATTGGCCTGCATCCAGTGGCCAACCGGATAACCGAATACGAGAAGAGCCGAACTTCCGAGCATCGGTACGACGGCAGTAACGATCGCCATTGGCGTCAGACGGCCAAGATCGCGAAACTTCGCTTTTGCCTTTTCGAGAAAACCCTTCAAGTCACTTACCCAACTTCAATATCTGCCGTCTAAGATAATCCAACGCTGCCTGGCTCGCACGCCATCTGATCAGTTCCCGATCGCCGGGAAGCACGAATTTTATCGACCGCGTGCCTTTCGATCCCGCATAGCCGATGAACACCGTGCCTACTGGTTTTTCTTCCGTACCGCCATCCGGACCAGCGATACCGGTGACCGAGATCGAATGATCGGTCCCGGATCGGTCCCGCATTCCCGAAGCCATTGCTTCCGCGGTCTCGGCACTCACAGCCCCGTGATCGATCAGCGTCTGTTCCGATACGCCGAGGGCTCGCTGCTTCGCTTCATTGGCATACGTTACGGCACCTTCAATGAAGTATCTCGAAGATCCGGCGACTTCCGTTAGCCGCATCCCGATTAATCCGCCGGTACAGCTCTCGGCGACCGACAACGTTTCGCCGCGATCCGCGAGCATTTTCCCGACGACCTCTTCCATCGTCTCGCCGTTCGTCGCAAAAACGGCCGTCCCGAGAGCACCGGCGATCTTCGTCGCAAGTTCGTCGAGCGTCGCCTCTGCCAGATCGGCGTCCGTCGATCTGGTGGTTAGATGTATCTCGATCTCGACACGGCTGAACAAGATCGATGTCTCGACATTCGCGTACGACTTATAGATCGGAGCGATGACCTCATCAACCGCTGACTCGCCCATTCCCGACACGCGCAGAACGCGAGTTCGAACAACAACGCCACCGGCGTTCTCTTTAAAGACCGGCAACACATACTGCTCAAACATCGGCCGCATCTCACGCGGCGGCCCGGGGAATATCGCGAGGTGTTGCTCTCCAAGTTTCAACAGCATCCCAACGGCAGATCCGTTCGGATTGGGCAGCACGTCGGCACCGTCGATAACGTATGCCTGCCGCTTGTTGATCTCCGGCATATCGCGGCCCCAGCGTTTGAACCTTTCACGCAGACCCGCCTCCAGTTCTTCGTGATACACAAGTTCACGCCCGACAGCTCGCGCCGATATCTGCCGCGTTAGGTCATCCTCGGTCGGTCCAAGTCCGCCTGTCGTGATGACGATATCTGACCGCTTCAGGGCATCGCGAATCGTCTCCTCAAGCCGCGCCTCGTCATCACCGACGATCGTCTTCAACTTCACGTCGACGCCGATCGAATTCAGACGCTCCGTCAGCCAGAGGCTGTTCGTATCGGTACGCTGGGGCGTCAGTAGTTCCGAGCCGATCGCGATTATCTCAGCAGAAAGCATGCTACTCGTTGAAAATCCCTTGTCGAATTGTCTCACACGAAGGGCGGGAATTCTCAGCGGGCGGAGAGAGTTCGCAAATCGTACTGGTCGACGAATGTCTGATTCGACAGGAGTTGCCGGACCTCCATCACAGCCCACGGTGATATGTCGGTTGCAGGATCATCGAGTGAGGCAATAAATTCATTCCAATCAACCCACTTGGTCGCTTCAACCTCATCGGGATTGATGACCGGCTGTTTGTCAGTGAATCCGACGAACACCGGACAGATCTCATTTTCGACAATGCCGTCCTTTTCGGCCCGGTATCGAAAATCGGGCAACGCGTTGATCAGCTCGATGCCTGTCATCCCAAGTTCGAAGCTCAACCGGCGGGCGGCAGCATCTTCCGACGACTCATCAAGGGCCGGATGGCCGCAGCACGAGTTCGACCAAACTCCCGGCCAGGTTCGTTTTGAAAATGCCCGCTGCTGAAGTAAAAGACGGCCATTTCCATCAAAAATGAATGCAGAGAACCCGCGGTGAAGCGGCGTTTCGGAATGATGAACATCCCGCTTGGCAGCCGTACCGATCACGTTATTCTCCGCGTCGACAAGAACTACAGTCTCGATGGTTTCGATTGAATTCAAGATGGAATCAGGCTCCCGAGGATTGTAGATAGTCGCGAACCTTCTTCATATCTTCCCAAACTTCCTTTTTCTTGTGCGGGTCGCGAAGAAGGTATGCCGGGTGGAACGTCGGCATCACTTTCACGCCGAAGTAGTCCTGAAAATTGCCGCGGAGTTTTGAGATCGGTGTCGTAACCTGAAGCAGATTATGAGCAGCGGTCGCGCCGAGTACGACTATCACTTTCGGTTTGATGACGGCGACCTCACGCAGGATAAACGGCCGACAGGCGGCGGTTTCGTCGGGTTCGGGCTTGCGATTCTCGGGCGGCCGGCAGCGGTTAATGTTGCCGATGCAGACCTGCTCTCGCGAGAAACCCATCGCGACGATTATGTCCGTCAGCAGTTTCCCGGCGCGCCCGACGAACGGAAATCCCTGCTCGTCCTCATCCGCTCCGGGAGCCTCGCCGACGAACATCAGATCCGTCTGAAAATTCCCGGTCGTGTGGACGATCTGCTTGCGTCCGAGCTTCGACAATTTGCATCGGGTACACTCGCCGATCTCCGCACGGATCGAGTCGATCGTGTCCGCGGTTTCAGCGAGTGTTGGTGAAACTTCCATCAATACCGTCTCTTCAGCAGGTTTTGCGACAGGCGATTTAGGCATATTTGGGGGCTGAGCAGGAGGACTAGATGCCGCCGTTCGAGTTTTCAATGACGGCATAGCCGAGATCCGAGATCCTCCCCGTTTTGGACCTTCCGCGGCACGTCTTGGAAGGCCAAGATCTGTCGGTGGCGGGGCCTTTTCAAATTGAACCGGCTTTGGACTATCCACTACCCACTTGTCACTATCCCCTGAAGACAAAGAACCTGCGGGCAGTTCAACATCGAGCGCATCAACGCCAAGCTCCTGCAAGAACAGGATCTGTTCGCGAATATCGGCGATCAAATTGCTTACTTCCGATGAGTGGGACATTGCTGAAACGAGATTGCCGATCGGGTTCATTCTTGTTCATCCTATACTTTTTGTTCTGTGGTCTGGACTTTCTTAACCACAGAACAAGAAGACGAAATCTGAACTAGGATGACCGTTCGTTCATTAACTTGACCAGTTCATCCAATATCCTATCAGCCATCTCGCGTTTGGACATAAGCGGGAGTTCGGTTTGGCCGGACGTGGTGATGATCGTGGCGATATTGGTGTCGGTGTTAAAGCCGGCTCCGCTAGCGGTGATGTCGTTGGCGACGACCATATCGAGATTTTTCTTGCCCATCTTGATCTTCGCGTAGGTTATTACATCGTTAGTTTCGGCGGCGAATCCGACCACGAGTTGCCCATCCTTTCGGCGTTTGGAAACTTCAGATAGGATATCGGGCGTCTTCTTAAGTTCCAACGTGAGCGTATCCTTCCCTTCTTTCTTTATCTTATTCTCCGCGGCGTTGACCGGAGCATAATCGGCAACCGCCGCGGCCCCGACGAATACTGTTGCGTTCGGCAATTCTTCGATCACTGCATCGAACATCTCTTTTGCCGAAACGCCTTTTACTAACTTGATACCCGCCGGAGGTGCGATCTTGGTCTCGCCCGCGACAACCGTGACCTCTGCTCCGCGATCCCGCGCAGCCTCAGCCATCGCAAATCCCATCTTCCCCGATGAATGATTCGATATGAACCTAACCGGATCGATCGCCTCGCGCGTTCCTCCGACAGTGATGAGAATGTGTTCGCCCGCCAGGTCAGAACCCCCTGCGTAAGCGGGGGGCCAGTTCGTCGAACCTATTTCCCCTCGTGATTCCTCAGACGATCCGCTACCGACTTTCTGGCCGCCCGCTGACGCAGGCGGTTCTGACAAGAGTCCCAACGCCTGAGCGACGATATTCTCCACATCCTCCAACTTCCCTGTCCCGACAGTCTTGCACGCGAGTTCACCAGACACGGGCTCGACGAACCTCACACCGTCAGATTTCAAGCGCTCGATGTTTCGCTGGGTCGCGGGCTGCCCCCACATCGTTGTGTTCATCGCCGGGGCGATCAGGACTGGTGCGGTCGAGGCGAGGTAGGTTGACGAGAGAAAATCGTCCGCGATGCCGTTGGCGAATTTCGCGATGATGTTCGCGGTCGCCGGGACGATCAGGAGCAGGTCGATGTTCTGCGAGAAATTGATGTGCGCGATCGGGTCGGGATTCGACGGGTCGTAATCATCGACGATCACATGGCCCTCATTCAACGCCTTAAACGTCAGCGGCTGGATAAACTCCGTCGCATGCCGCGTCATCGCCACCGTCACTTCGCACCCAGACTTTTGCAGCAGCCGCATCACCTCAACCGCCTTATAAGCCGCGATCCCGCCGCTAACGCCCAATCCAACTCGGTATTTCGACATCATCTGGATTATACGTCAGTGCCGGTTAAAGAACAGCTATCAGCCGTCAGCTAGCTTCCAGTCTGCCTGAAAGCTCGAAGCTCAAAGCTTGCAGCTGTTCGAAAACCGGGCGTTGACAGTGGCTTTCCCTTTTTCCACTTTCGTTACCAACCGGCTTGCTGACGATCGCGGAGTTTTGCTAGTCTGCCGTTGAGATATTTCCGCACCCAACTATCTGAAAACATGAGACTTTCGACTTTGGCCTTTCTATTCGCCGCGTTACTGGTTTGCGTGAGTGGCTCTTCCGCACAACCCGCTTTGAAAACGACTCAAGAACTCATCGCCGCGATAGAGAAGGGGGAGGGAGAGGTTGCAGCGGACCCGTGGAATGACAACGCTTATAAGAACTTCCGCTTAGCTCTTATAGACCTGCAGAACGCCAGGAAAGCAGGACGGACGGACCTGCCCGACATCGAGACATTTGTGGTGAGGGTCGTCGAGAAAAATCCGAACAATATCTGCGCCAAATTCAACGTCCGAACTTTCAAGCAATGGAAAGGCCTTGAGAAATATGTCGAGCATTTTGAACTTTCACTCAGGCTCCATGTGGATGCCAGGGGCGATAATTGCGCGGCGATCGCGGCAAAAGACGTCGGCATCCTGCTTATGAAGGACGGCCAGTACAAGCGTGCCGAGGAGTTTTTTGCAAAGCAAAAGAAGCTCGCCCCAAAGGACCCGTTCGTTAATGGATACATCCGCGAGGCGAAAGAGAAGGCCCACACAAAGCTGATGCAGGACCTCGTCCGGCTCGGCGCAGCGGAGGGAAGCAAAGAGTCAAGACGCATCGAATTCACCACGGGCGATATCTATTTCGGCCAGGTCAACGCCGCCGGAAAGCCGCACGGCAAAGGCAGGATGCAGCAGGCTACCGGCCACGTCTACGAAGGTTCGTTCTTCGACGGTTATAAGGCCGGGATCGGCGTCTATAAATTTGCTAACGGCAGAGTGTACGAGGGCGAGATGTATAAGGACGTGATGCACGGCAAAGGCCGCTTCCATATGGTCGATTGGCTCTACACGGGCGACTTTCAGCTTGGCAAGCTGACCGGAAAAGGCAAGCTCGTCTATCTAACCGGAACCGACAAAGGCTCAGAGTACGAAGGCGATTTCGTTGACGGAAAACCCCACGGCGAGGGCCAGCTTCGGGACAAGGACGGCCAGATACAATGGGGAACATTCGAGAACGGCCGTATGGTGAAACAGGCAAAGTGGTGAGATCCGCCTCGTCTGATGCGCTGTTACTTGAAAACTCGTCGCCGTCATTTGGCATTCACCAATTTTTCGGCACTAAGTTTCAGCCGTCTCCCTTCTATACTCCAAACTGCCTCAGATGATGATCGACGTGTTTATATTGGGTTTCGCCCCATTGTTTGCCGGTGAGAGGGCCGAAGAAGCCGTGGATGTTGCCGTCGGTGCCGGATTCGCCGAGGTGGTGAAATTCGGTTATCAATCCTGACAATTTGGTTCGGGTCGGTTCAAAATCGGGGTCGTCGGTGATTATGAAGTACTTCCCCGTCGGGCGATTTGGCTGAAATGGCTGTTCGCCGAGGAATTCTTTTCTGAATATCCACGACAGAGCCTTTCCAACAAACATCTGCTTCACCGGCTTCTTCCCCATCGCCATATCCAGGGCCCGTGCAACGTGCTCCATCATCTGCGATGGCTTCATTTTTCCCCATTGCCGCTCGCTGTCCATCTCAAGTTTGCCGAGCCGTTCGAGCAACTCGTCGTGCGGTTCTTTGTCGAATATCGTTTTCATCACATCCTCTATAGCACCAAATCAGATCTAACACGAACCTTTGCGCCCTTCGTGTCTTCCCTCCGTGCCTTTGTGTTAAAACCTAATTAAACACAAGGAACAGAGTTAAGACACGAAGGACTCAAATGAAGCCGCTAACACTCGCATCAGAAACCAAATTCAACGGCCGCATCTTCGACATCCGCATCGACGAGATCCGCGAAGGCCAACTTGA
>DAIOWA010000156.1:0-6445 GCA_036758705.1 Pyrinomonadaceae bacterium
CAATCGTTGCGAAGCGGAAGACACGAGACAGGAGACAGGAGACGGGAGATAGGTGATCCGAAAATCTCCCATCTCCCGTCTCCTGTCTGTCGTCGGCTGTAAGGGCTACTGCAAAATTGGGTGCGATCCGCCTTTGCTGTGATCGCGGGTCTGCATATAGCGTTGGCGGTCGTTGTGATAGAGCACGAGATGCTCACCCTCATACCGGACCACATCGCGAACGCGGTTGAAATCCTTTGTATGCTCGGCAATGGCGAAGGTTAGCGGATTATTCGAGATCACCATTCCGGCCACATAAATATAGCCACCCTGGTCGTAATCAGTCCCCGCATATTGGGCCGCACCGATCGCAATATCAGGTGAATATACGCCTTCGCTGTTCTTTTGCCGGTCCGCTTTCGCGATAAATATCGTGTAATTACTCGGGCTGAGCATCCGCCGATAGCCATTCTTGCGAGCCACCGCCAAGAGATCCGCAAGCCCGTCATCGATAGCCTCGATCATCTCGTCAGACGGCTTCTTTACGGCGTAAATCGTTGCTCCGCCCGGCGTTCGCATCCGTATCGTAAACCGATCACCGGTTACCTGCTGAGCCTTTGCCAATGCATTCGTCTGCGCATCGGATACGATGACCGATCCCGCGAGCAATATCGCCAAAAGTAAATACGAAATTCCCCTTGTCATAACAAGATCCTCCGATCAAAGGCGTTGCAATGACCGTGCCGGGGAGTAAGGAGTGTGGTACTGGGGACGGGAATCGAACCCGTACGTCCCTAAGGACACAGGATTTTAAGTCCTGGGCGTCTACCAATTCCGCCACCCCAGCTTGACACGTTTTGGCTTCGTAACTTACTATAATTAAAGGAGTTAAGGAGGACACATTCGGACACCACCAGACGCATCCGGACCGCCGAGGACGCTAAATTCCCCCCAGAAACCGGGAAATTCCCCCCGAAATTCCCCCCGAAAACGCTATGAAGTTGTACATCGCCGAAAGCCATAAAGAGAAGGGTTATTTTATCACCGCACAGAAGGATGGGAAGAATGGTTCCTTACAAATGTATCGAGGCATATTCGCCATCTATGATGAAAGATCAGGAAGATGGCATTCCAAAACCCAGGGAGGCTTTACCGCAAAACGGGATGCGAAAGGCTGGGCTGAAGAAAAGTACGCGGATCTGACCGAGAAAGGTAAGACGGCGACGATCGCTTCGGTTAAAGGGCGTACTAACTTTGCGGCATTTGTTGAGAAACATTACCGGGACTACCTGGAACATGACCGGCAACTAAAAGGTTCCAAACAGGAGTTTCAAAAGCTCGATGTGCTTGTGGAGTTTTTCGGTAACGACCGGATCGAAGACATCGATCTGCTTCGTGTGAAGGAATTTAAGAAGTGGCTCTTGAACCGACCTTACACGAGGAAAGAGGGTGGTCAAGAGTTCTTTCTTTCGAAGACGACCTCGCACCGTTACCTGGCGCGGCTGAAGCATCTACTTAGATACGCCGCTGATACTCTCGGAACCCGCGTTCCACCATTTCGCGACCTGATCAAGAAGTCCGATGAAAAACCAAAAGGCATTAAGTATACGTTCGAAGAATTTCAACGAATGCTTTCAGCCTGTGATCGCCTGTTTCCCCGCAAGCCGGAAAACCGGAAGCGATGGCGGCTAGTGCTCATCGCCGCTTACACCTTAGGTTGCCGCGTGGATGAACTATTTCACATTATGGGAGCCCATATTAAATATCTTGATGAAGAAAACCGAGTTGGGCTGATTGAGCTGACCATGCCCGATAGCCGTAACAAGGTCCACACAAAAAAGATGCCAATAACAACATGGCTATTTGACGAAATGGAAGCGGGAGGGATCTTCAAAAAGGCCACCGACGAACGATTGTTCATGTGGACGAAAGCGTATAGAAAGCCGTTCGACTCGATTAAAGAAAAAGCTAAAGTAAACCCGAAAGGGACATTTCATACGTTGAGGGCAACATCGGCAACTGACAAGGCCGCTAGCGGCCAAGAATTAGAAACGATCCAGCAAGAGGTAGGACACAGGAAGGGCTCCGGCGTGACTTCTAGGCACTATATACATTTCGAAGATCGCCAGATAATCGAAGCCGGGTCGTTATTCAATGAGAGATTAGAGCGGACGCGAAAAGTCGATGATGTTCTGGAATCATATGTATTAGATGATTCCGCAGGAAAGCATTAATTCGGCCTAATGTATTAAGGACGCTAGACCAACTGGCGGAGCCCTCGCGGAGAATCGGCGCCTAAGGCGCCAGGTCCACGAAGACTTTCATATCGAGAATGTCATTGGAAAATCTGAAAAGATGCTCGCCGTTTGCGATCTTGTTGAACGTGTCTCGAAGACCAACGTCACCGTTTTGATCGAAGGCGAGTCGGGAACAGGTAAGGAACTGATTGCCAAGGGATACACTTTTCCGGTTCGCGGAGCGAAAACCCTTTCGTCGCGATCAACTGTGCCGCAATACCTGAAACACTGATCGAGGCAGAACTCTTTGGCTCCCAAAAGGTGCCTTTACGGGTGCGGTCGGCGAGTCAAAGGGGAAATGTGAAGAGGCGAACTGCGGAACGCTGTTTCTTGACGAGATCAGTGCGATGCCGCTTCAATCGCAAACACGACTCTTGCGAGCTCTTCAGGAGCAGGAAGTAACCCGCTTGGGTGAGAATAATCGCTGCGACCAACGAAAATCTACCGGAACTGATAAAGGAAAACACATTTCGAGAAGACCTTTTCTACAGGCTTTCCGTTGTGCCAATATTGATTCCTCCGCTTCGAGATCGACGCGAGGACAGACCACTTTTGACCGAATATTTTGTGACCAGGTCGGCCTCAAAACACGGTACCAAATCACCCAACATAGCTCGCGAAATGTTCAAGATCTTCTTCGATTACCCCTGGATGGGCAACGTGCGGGAACTTGAGAATCTGATAGAGCGGATGGTGGTACTTTCCGATGGCGATGCTTTGACGCTCGAGGACGTTCCAATGGCGGTCAAAGCCCCGTTGCCATCGAACGGGCAACTTTGGTTTTCGCTCCCGTCCGAGCCTATAGATCTCGACGAGGTCGAATGCGAGATCATCCGTGGGGCACTCGAACGGCATGAAGGCAACCAGTCGCAGACATCGAGGTATCTGGGCATCACTCGAAGCGCCCTTATCTACCGCATGCAAAAGTATGGCTTGGAATAGATAGCTTGAATTGTTTGCACCGAATGGATAGAGAATCATTCAATATTGTCTCTTCCCGAAACAGGCTTTACGTCTGGATCGTTATCGGCGTTACGATCGTTCTCGTGACGATTCTGCATTTCCTGACACCGACCGACCAGATCGTCTGGCATGAGATCTATCAGCGGCTTTACTACATTCCTATAATTGCCGCCGCGCTGATGTTTGGTCTAAAGTGTCGTCTGGCGGGTTCGGTATTTACAACGATCGTCTATTCACCACACGTCTATCTGCATTGGCAGCACGGCCATTTCGATTATTCGATCAATCAGTACGCCGAGATAGTAATTTTCAACCTAGTCGGGGGTGTTACGGGTGCGCTCGGAGATCGCCTTCGACGAGCACGCGAGCGGGCCGAGAATAACGCCGAAACAAAAGCGTCAGGCTTATGAGGAACTGCAATCTACGTTTCGGCAGTTACTGCAAGCTGAAAAGTTAGCTTCACTTGGGGAACTATCTGCAGGGATTGTCCATGAGGTCCGCAACCCTCTTGCATCGATAAAAGGTGCGATCGAAATACTGGAGGATGAATTGGTTCCCGGTAGTCCACGCGCAGAGTTTGCAGATCTTGCGCGAAAAGAGATTGATAGATTGGATCAGCTTGTCGGCGAATTTTTGCGTTTTGCTAGACCGGCCGAGCCGACGAAAGCCCCGAGTGATCCGAACATAATCGTCGAATCCGTTGCCGCGATAATCGAGAATCAGGCTCTCTCTCAGTCCGTTACGGTCGTAAAGGATCTGCAAAAAGACATCCAAAACGTCCTCGTCGATCCCGAACAAATAAAGCAGGTTATGCTGAATCTGGCAATTAATGGTTTGCAGGCAATGGATCACTCGGATGAGACAGATAAAATATTAACCTTCCGGACGATGGAGCATAACGGCTATTGTGTCTTCGAAGTTGCCGATTCCGGCCTCGGAATCGAACCGCAAAACCTTTCCAAGATTTTTGATCCTTTCTTTACAACTAAAGAAAAAGGCAACGGTCTCGGGCTTTCTATTGCTCACAAGATTGCTACGCAGCACGATGGTAAACTAGTCGCTGAAGATACTGGACACGGAACGCGTTTCAGCCTGATTCTAAAAACATTCCGGGGCCATACGTGACCACAACTAACCAATCCTCGCAGTAATGGGGAATTCGGTCGGCGGCCGGGGTTTTCGCCGCCGACTGTTGACAAGCTCTTACTTGCGATTAACGTCAGTCGGCGGTTTGGCGACGACCCGAACACGCGGTAAACCGACGTCATGCGGTCAGATCCGAGGTGTCCAGGCCTAAACGTACTGGAACGCGACAGCAAACTATAAGTCGAAAAGAGGAAAACGACATTTTCCTTTACCGAGAAGAATATCTTCGACGGCAGGCTTATCGTGGACCGATTGCGTGGTATTTTGCATTTCATGCCGCGACCGATTCAGTCGGGCTGTGAAAGTGACTTCTCGGACTTAGCAGCGATCGTTCTTCGACTTATGGAACCAGCGAATCGAGTATTCTCTTTTTCTTGATCATTTTTCTTCGCAAAAGGGAACAACCGGTTCACGTAAGAAAAACGAGTTTAGGCCTACACTAAATTGATACGAAGGGAACTCACAATTAATTGACAACCGTATGCGATAGCGTTTAACTTATAGAGTTGGGAAGTAGATCACTTCCCATTGTCATATATGAACGGGATTTTTCAATCGCTACGAAAGCGGACAATTAAAAGGCGATTTGTCGCCTTTTGGATTTGTCTTGTCGCGATTGAGCTTTTGTGCCCCGTACTTTGTACAAGTCAGGGTTCCGTGGCTTCTACTTCAGACATCTCGCCTTCGGATTTTGTGATCTCGCAGAACGTGAGGTCGAATTCGCCAGCAGCCTCTTCATTTTTCAGCGTTGATAATGAAGATGAAAGCAGTCAGCCCGCAAACTGTGTCGACGACTGCCTTTGTCATGCGGTTGCTATTCCCGTCATCGCTTTTGTCGACAACAAGTCCGTCGATTTAGCGGGCGACCAAATCACGAGTCAATACGTCACAGCTTCATCAACCTCCCTTCCCCCGCCGTACCTTCCTCCAAAATTTTCTTGATCATCTGTTGCGGGTAATGCTTTGGCGTACTGCCAGAGTATTTCCGGACATACGAGCAGTCTTCCTTTTTTTGCGCGCCCTTTCCGCGGAAAAGGACTAGCCAATTACTTGATCAAGGAATCTCACGATGCTATTTCAATTTAGGAAGCACCTACTGGGTGCTGTACTTGTTCTACTATCTTTCGGGCCCACGGTTCGGTCGCAGGATCCGACTTTGTTTGCCAAGAACGAGGGATCAAAAATAACGCCAAACCTCCCCGCAGCAGCGCCGATACTTACGTCTGTATTGCCAAATTACTATCACCCTCAAGACGGCGTTTCAATAAACGAACTAATTGAGCGTGCGATGCGGTCGAACCAGGATCTGGTAGCCAACCGGTTAGAGATCGATAAGGCAAGAGCGCGTTTGAATCAGGCCCGGTTGCGACCGAATCCCACCTTAGAGTTTGAGCAAGAGTCAGGTCGACTTGTCGGCAACGGCGGTGACGGGCAGGTCACCTTCGGTTTCTCGCTTCCAATCGAGATCTATGGCCGACGCCAGTCCCGCATCAGCCTCGCGCAGATACAGATCGAGGCAAGCGAAGCCGAGGTGCGAAACCGAGAAAGGACGCTTGTCGCAAACATTCTGACCAACTACGCAGAGGCTCTCGGGGCTCTTCGCGAACTCGATGCCACGGAGAAATCGCTCGAACTTGACCTGCAGACGACTAAGTTCGTGCAGATTCGGGTCAACGAAGGCGAAACAGCGCCGCTTGAATTAAATCTTCTGCAGGCCGAAGTAGAGCGCCTGCGTTCACGAAGGCAGTTGGCCGAGGGGCGGCTTCAATCCGCCCTTACTCAATTGAAACTGCAGACCGGAATGTCGTTCGGTGATTCGTTGCGGCTGCGTGAGCAGATTGATTTCGCTGCACTGCCCACACTGCCGCAAACGCAGGATGCTGCTGTGGAAATCGGCCTGCGCACCCGACCAGATGTTCGCTTGGCGCGCATCGATGAGGAAGTCGCGACCGCAGGGCTCCGGTTGGTTCGTGCCCAAAGCCGCCCCGATCTTACTGCATATACTCGCTACTCGCAGGGGCGCTCGACGTACGACGCCCCAGGGCTGCCATTTTCCCAAC
>DAIOWA010000157.1:0-6428 GCA_036758705.1 Pyrinomonadaceae bacterium
TATCATACGGCAGAGCGAACTGGATTGGCCTTATGTTTTTGAGAGTTTAGACAAGCTCTTGGAATATCAGGACTTTCGACTTGAAATCCAAAGGTTGCGCGATCTCAAATCGGAGTTCTACCGAAAGTGAAGTTGGACTCGATTGTCATCGGCGGCGGTGCGGCGGGGTTGTTTTGTGCGGCTGAGGCGGGGCGTCGCGGGAAGCGGGTGCTCGTTATTGAGCGGAACGCTCAGGTCGGGCGGAAGATCATTGTTTCGGGCGGCGGGCGGTGTAATTTTACGAACCGGAGCGTGACCGCCGAGAATTTCGTCTCCCGGAATCCACATTTCGCCAAATCCGCCCTCGCCCGGTACACGCCGCAGGACTTCATAGATCTCGTTCACAAACACAAGATCGCCTACTACGAGAAGAAGCTGGGCCAGCTGTTCTGCCGCGAGAGTTCGAAGCAGATAGTCGAGATGCTGCTCGCCGAGTGCCGCGAAGCGAAGGTGTGGATCGCGACGGGATGCACGGTTGAGAAAGTGGCAAAGGATGCACTCTTTTCGGTTCGTACCGACCAAGGAACGTTCGAGAGCGAACGGCTTGTCATAGCGACCGGCGGGCTCTCGTTCGCCAAGGTTGGAGCCACCGACTTCGGATACAAGACCGCCCGGCAGTTCGGCCTCAAGATCGTCGAAACGCGTCCTTCGCTCGTTCCGCTTGTACTGAGCGGCGAGAGCTTTCGCGAACTCGCGGGAATCTCGGTCGACTCGGTCGTTTCGTCCGGCGATTCTTCCTTTCGCGAGAACATCCTATTCACGCACCGAGGATTGTCAGGCCCGGCGGTCCTTCAGATCTCGAATTATTGGCACAAGTCTCAATCCGTTTTCATAGACCTGCTTTGCGGAACGGACGCGCAGGAGATGTTGAGAGGAAACCGCAGCAGTTCAAAACGACTCGACACTTTTCTTGCAGCACACATTCCCGCGAAAGTTGCAGAACGACTGTTCGGTACGGGATCACGTCGGGTCAGCGAGATGTCGGACGGGGAGATCGCGGCCGCGGCGGAGCGGCTCAGTCGATGGGAAGTAGCGTTTAAGGATACAGAGGGCTACGACAAGGCTGAGGTAACGCTGGGCGGAGTTTCGACCGATGAATTGTCTTCGAAGACGTTTGAATCAAAGAAGGTCCCAGGACTTTATTTTATCGGCGAGGTCGTGGATGTGACGGGCTGGCTTGGCGGATACAACTTTCAGTGGGCCTGGTCTTCGGGCTATGCCGCTGCGCAGGCTATATAAAGAAAGAGAGGGAAGCGTCTCCCACACCGCTTCCCTCCTTTGTTCGCGCCAACTACGTGGAGTAGACGGCAACGAAGATGATTCCGATATTTTGCTTGTTCTCAGTGAACGTGTAAAATAATTACACGATGGCCAAATTGTTGTCAAGCGCCGATCATCAAAATACCCAATTTGGGGTACGTTTGGCGGAAGCCTGCGGTACTACCGAGCCGGCCAGAATTCAACGATTGTTGAATATTTCCTATCAATCGGCGAAGAATTACCTTAACGGGCGGCTCCCCGATCCGCGCGTACTGCTTACCATCGCCGAACGAACGCCGTATTCCCTGCATTGGTTATTGACAGGAAAGGGTGAAAAATTTTCGATTCCTGCCCGTACTGACGACACACTTCCACTAGCCCGCCAGATCTCAGCATTGATCAAGCAGGAAGTGGAAGATGCGGTCGGTCAGGCTCTTGCTAAAGTTCCTGCGGAAGCAGGATCCAGAAGGATCGTGCTCAGCCCGGAAGATGTGCTTTCGGAGGCCGTCCGCGATCAGCCGTCCAAGAAGACGGCCTGATCATTTTCTGTAGTTGTTAGCTATCCGATCATGTCGAAGAAAATCTTCGACCAATACTCGATCAACGATGTCTCCTCACCAGTCGCATCGGCGCCTGTTCCTGTAATAACTTCCGTCTCACCGGCGGCAATGTTTCCACCGCAGTTCTCGGTGCAGGTTGGCGGCGGCGTGCAGGTGTCGCATCGATTGCCGCCACCGGTGTGACCATCGTCACCAAACGCGAAAGTCGTCGTAAGAGCGAACACGAGGATAAGATTTTTGATCGTTTTCATTTAGTTTTCTCCATTTTTGTGAGTTTTTCTGATACACTCTGTATCCCGTACATCCTAAAGCAACTTTTGTAATCTCCTATGACCCCGATCCACATTTCTGTTCAAGCTCGTGCGGAGGCAATAGCCAAAGCGGCGCAGGAGGCCGAACGACGAGGCTCATACGAATTGGGACTGCTTTGTTTTTCGGATGAGTGGACGGACGCGGAGTTTGTGCCTGACACCGAGGGACTCTCAGAACCAGTTGGTGCGGAGATGAGGTTGAGATTCGCGAGTCTTCTGGGCTTTCAGGGTCATCTTTGGAAGATCAAGGATTCGCAGCGGCGCGCGTGTGACATTCTGACCTCGACACTTGCGGTATTCGAGCGGCTGGGAATCGAAGAGAAGTGCGCGGAGTGTGAGAATCATATCGCCCTCACATATTCGCGCACAGGCGAGTATTCTGAATCTAATGTCTGGCTTGACGCTGCAATGATGCGCGACTTGCCGCCGACAAATATCCATCGGCTGGCTACGGTGACATATCGAATGCTCATTGCGTTAAACAGCCAAAAGTTCGCAGACGCCCTCGAGATCTATAAGGCTCATGAACCTAGATTCCGCCGCTGGGCCGACGATTGGATCGGATCAATCTTCTATTTGAACGCAGGCGTAGCACTCGGAGAAACTGGATCGCCCGACGATTCGATCATGTGTCTTCAGCTTGCTGCCGAGCGAGCTGAGCGAGCCTCGAATAAGCCATCGCGAGCGTCGATCCAGAACGAGCTTGCGCACGTGTATATGTCGCTCGGGCGGTTCGAACGAGCCCATCTTTGCGTAGACAAAGGGATAGACCTCTATCGCGAGATCGGTGACGAATCGCGAGAGGGAATGCTGCTGGACACGAAAGCCTCGATATCGCTTTCACAGGGAGACTGTGATCAAGCACTGAAAACTATCGAGAGGGCCATTTACATTCTAAAGGATGGCGAGAACAAAGCTTTCCTGGCCGAGGCGTATGCGACGGAGGCAAGGATCCTGGTATGGCTAGATGATTTTACTGGGGCGATCCTTTCTCTTTTCGAAGCGACCAAGTTGGCGGAAACATATTCTGGACGTGATTTCGCGAAGACTTTGATCTCTCAGTTCGAGACGGAATTGGAGAAAAAGAACGTCGGAAGAAAGCCGGGCCGGCGTGGTTCAAACGGGCTCGAAGAAACAGGACTGGAGCTGATCCTTCCGCCCCTGCTCGCATCGCACGAGCATTACCAGGGCATCCGGATAAACAACGACCATTTGCGCTGCGTCGGAATTACGAACGGTTCCCTTGTCATCGCCATTAAAACTTCCGAGGTCGAACGAGGCGATCTGGTAGCGCTAACCGAAAATGACTCAGGCGAGATCAGCTGCGGCTTTTACGATCTCGATTTCGGTGTGATGTGTCTTGAGACGTGCGATCTGGAGCCGCGGTTGTTCGATCCGGCAGACGTAACGATCATCGGAAAGATCGTCGGGATCGCGGATGAGCCGGATCAGAATGGCCTTCGAACCGTTACGCCGATAATGAAACGTCCGGCTATTTCCTGAAATCTTCGATGTCCAATCCGAACGCCTCTTTCACGTACTCTTCCTGAGCGGCGTTTACGTTTTTCAAATTCTCAAGCCGCCGACGGGCTTTAATGATGTGAGTCTTCGTTCGTTCGGCCATCTGCTTCAGCAGATCACGGCCCTCGGCCATTTCGGTTTTTACCTTCATTCGAAGCTCGTGAAGTTCTGACGCCTCGGCTTCGGTTTTTTCGATATCTAATTCCGTAAACCGCTTCCTGATCTGATAGATTTGCCGCACCGCTCGAACCCAGTCGTCGCCGATCGAATCGCCCTTCACCGAGTCTGGACTGTTCTTCAGATCCTCGATCATCTTGTCGAGCTTCTTCTGATCACCTGACGAATATGCCTGATTCAGCTCGGCCATCAGCCCATGCCGGCGCTCCTTTTCATTGTCGTCAAGCGCGAGGTCCGGGTGGATCGCACGGGCGAGATTGTGATATGCCTTCTTTGCTTCGGCGGTCGGTATGTATTCTTCCGTATTGTGAACCGCGTCGGCTCGGGTTGCGGATTCTTCGGCTCGACGTCTCAATTCCTCGACGCGTTTCTTGATCTCCTCATCATCGGGAACGAGCTTCAATTCCTCTTCTGCGATCTCGGCTTCGATCTCGTCGAAATCGGCGTAAAGCCGAGCCACGTCCATCGAATAGCGAGCCTCAAACTGTTCAAGCTCCGAACGCAGATCGGCCATCTCCTCTTCACGATCGGCAAGCTGGTCCTTGAGCCGTTCGAGGACGCGACGTTTCTTGTTTAGTTCTATTTCTTCGGGGGAAAGATCGATCATGAATAGAGGTTCATCGGCTGCATCAAAAGATCGACCGGATCATAAACGTTCAATGTTTCGCGGACGTAGAACGGTTCGCCGGCGTCAACACCGATCAGCGAACCGAAATAACGCGATCGCAATTCAAGCTCATCCAGGAATCGTTTGTTCGTCAGACGAGTTTCCGGCTCGGTCGATTCCGGGTTGTAGAACTGCGATGCGTGAGCCCGGATCGCTGCCATTTTCGTGTCGAGAAACTCGGAAACGTCCACGATGAACGACGGCCGAACAGTTCGCGAGAAGATATTGTGTGCGACCTTCGGTACTGCGATCACGTCAGAGCCGGATTCGGGATCGTAATTTCGCATACTCGCGAGCCGAGCCGATTCGCGTACCAGTCGTGCAATGTGGTCGTGGTCGGGATGCGGATCGTCGAGCTGATGCGTTAGGATCACCTTCGGCTTCAAGCGCCTAAAAACACGGACCATCGCAGTCCTCGATGGATCGTCAACGAACACGTGTCCGTCGGCAAGACCGAGATTCTCGCGGATGTCGAGCTTAAGTATCATCGCGGCATCTTCGGCTTCCTTCGCACGCCCTTCGACCGTTCCTCGCGTGCCCATCTCACCGCGAGTCACGTCGAGCCCGCCGGTCGAATAACCGAGGCTCTTCATCCGCAGCATCGTCCCGCCGACGGTCAATTCGAGATCGTCGGGGTGCGCGAATACAGCGAGGATGTCCACTTGCATCGATTCTAGGATAAAGAATTCAAACAGGATGTACAGGATGAACAGGATATTTTGCCGATGCTGAAGGAAGTCGGGCGGGTCATTATTGAGTGCCGCACCATCCGGTACATCCTGTTAAAATGTACCTATGCAACTGATCGTTCTCGGTTCAGGCTCATCCGTTCCGCATCCGACGCGGTCGAGTTCAGGCTACTGGCTCGAAACCTCGGGCGGCTCCATACTGCTCGATTGCTCGGCATCGGCGATACATCGGATGGCTCAGGAAGGATGCGATTGGGCGAACCTTGACGCGATATGGATCTCGCACTTTCACCTCGACCACTGCGGCGGGCTGGCTCCGTTTCTGTTTGGGACGAAGTATGCACCGACGACACAGTCTCGAATCAAGCCGATCAAGATCTACGGGCCGTCGGGGTTGAAAGATCTCATCACCGCCTTTGATTCCGCCTATGACTACGGCCTGCTTGTTCAGCCATTTCCGACCGAGATCATCGAGGTCGAACCCAGCAAGCAGTTCGATCTGTTTGAAGGTGTGACAGCCAAGACCTTCTCTACGCCGCACACCGACGAAAGCTGCGCGATCCGGATCGATGACGCCACGGGATCAATAGCGTTCTCCGCCGACACCGGTTATTCGACTAATCTCGGCGTGTTCGCCCGCGGCGTTGATGTGCTTCTTATTGAGTGTTCCTTTATTGCCGAAAAGCCGGTCACGATCCACCTGAATCTCGCCGACATCGAACAGATCGCCCGTTTCGCAAAACCTAAAAGGATCGTGCTAACGCATCTATATCCTGAGTGGGATGACAAGGTTGCACCAACCAAGATCGGTGGGATCGATACAACCTTGGCTTTTGACGGACTTCGTTTGGATACGTCCGAAAGAACTGAAAGCTAAAAAGTAAAAACTGAAATCGCTTGCGGCATTTTCAGTTCTCAGTTTTCACTTTTTAGTTTGTTCGGATCTACTTCGAAACGTTGCGCTGGGCCGTCGCCATCAGTTCCTCGGGCATCCATTTTGTGAGGTTTTTATCGACTGCTTCGGCGATGGTCTTACCGCGGTTGCGCCATTCTTTTGCGGGGTCGTCCTCGCGGCCGGACTCTTTCGGGTAGTTCTCGACCTGTTCGAGGCTAATGATGATGCCGTGAATAACGTCGTTCCAATCTTCGTTCTGAATGCCGCGCAGCGTCACCGGCAGGCCGGCGGTCCAATCTTCTTCGGGCA
>DAIOWA010000158.1:0-6406 GCA_036758705.1 Pyrinomonadaceae bacterium
CCCAACAAAAAGAACCGCCGATGCGACCGACTGCTGCTGTTGCAACTGCTGCTGCCTCAGGGCCAAACGACGCTGCAGCCGCCGGGTCCTGGGATCAAGCCCTTCTGCCGTAAATGGGTTTGATTTAAACGCAAACGAAGGTTCTCGGACGACGGCCCAATCCGTTTTTCCATCACCGTTGTAATCCGCATTTGCCTTTTGATGGGGAAGCGGCGGCGTGGGCGTCGGAGTCGGCGTCTCGGTAGGAGTTGGAGTTGGAGTTGGAGTAGGTGTCGGGGTCGGGCCGGCGGTCGTCGGAACAGCTTCCTCCCAAGTCGTGGCAACACGAATGCTATCGATTCGCTGAGTCGAGGCTGCCGATCCAGTACCTTGTCGGATACCTATTCCAGGAATGCTTGCCGGGTCAGTCGAAGAGGCAAGCACATCTGTCGCCGTCACCGTCGGGGCCGGTTCGCTCGATCCTAGAGTGGGTTCAACGAAAAGTGCCGCGGTATCATCATTTGTCGTAGCTGCATTAAACGTGTACTTGACCACTAAAAGATACGTCTGATTCAGATCATAATTTGCAGCCGAGTAGATTACCTGGTTGGGTGCGGCGGTGCTGTTGCCCGCGGTGCGTGAAATACCAAACGCAAACTTCTCCGATGAGGCATCCTTCTTAACGAACACCCTTCCGAAGAAGGTCGAACCATCCACGTAGTAATGAAAAATGTAGTCCCCCGTCGTCTGGGCAGCTGAAACGTTAACGAGCAGACTCGCGTAAAGGGAACCGCTCGATTGGGGAGCGGTAAAAAGTCGGTTCAGGTCCTGTCCGGTGTTCATCATTGAGACACCATTACCAACACCCGATCCGGGAAAATTCGTATAAGTTAGGCTAGGAGCCGTAACTTGGATCGGGTTAACTGTGGAAGGATTTGATCCCGTTGGGCTCCATCCGGAACCAACAGTTGCAAGTTCTCCCGCGGAATAATCAAAGTCCTCGGTCAATAACACTGTTGACGGGCTCAAAACGGCCGAGTTCTGACCAACAGGCCCGGCAGCCTCGGTAAAGATCCATCCGCTTGCAACGAGCGAAATGCACAGAATTGATAACGCCACAAACAGCGGCCTAAACGATTTCTTCATATCTCTCCCCAAAAAGCCTAGATTTTTCAACATACGCACACAAAGCAATCCGGCTTTCGACAGACCCGTGAGAATTTCCTCATCCTGGAGGAAAGGCTTTGAACGCAAAAATTGTGAGTTGTCGAAAGGCGAAAAAATTATCGAACATGGAATGTTAACACAGCAACCGACGGATTTGGTATTTAAAGATTGTTACCATCGTATGAATTTTCAAAGTCAGTTTGGTTTTCGCAAGGATGCGTCTGTAAGATGATGACAACTTTGCCGCCAGTTAACCGCGAATGAAACAAGCATCAATTGAGCCAAACCAGCGTCGCGAGATCTTTGGCTGGATGTTGTACGACTGGGCGAACTCCGCCTTTTTTACCACCGTGATCGCGGTTATGCTCGGCCCTTATCTGATCGCCACGGCAGAGAAAGCGGTTGGCAAGAACGGGATCATTCTGGACCTCGGCCTTTTCGAAGTGACATCCGGCGGATATTTTTCCTTTTGCCAGACGATCGCAGTCATCTCGATGGTTGGCTTCTTGCCTCTTCTCGGTGCGATAGCCGACTACACGCACCTAAAAAAGAAGCTGATGGCGGGTTTCTGTTATCTCGGTGTGATCGCTGGATCGCTTCTCTTTTTTGTGACAGGCGACTCTTACGTGATGGGAGGCGTGCTGATGATCGTCTCGACCATCGGTTTCGCCGCATCAAATGTGTTTTACAACGCATTTCTAATAGATATAGCGACCGAAGATAACCGTGACCGCGTTTCGAGTTACGGTTACGGCCTGGGCTATATTGGCGGTGTCGTAATGCTCGTGATCAACCTTGTGGTCGTGACCTATGCCGAGGACCTTGGCATTGAAAAGACATTCGCTGTAAGGCTGTCTTTTCTTATGGCGTCGCTTTGGTGGGGATTGTTTGGGCTCATTTCATTTCTCCTGATCCGCAGTCGCGGTGCCGCCAGAGAGGTCCCGCAGAACAGGAGTATTGTTACTGTTGGATTTCTCGAGCTGTGGGACACACTCAAGGAACTTAGACGGCTTCGATACACTGCACTCTTTCTCGTTGCCTATCTTTTCTATAACGACGGCATTCAGACCGTCATTCTCGCCTCGTCGGTATTCCTATCTCAGGATCTCTTCACTCAGGCCGAACGAGACGCGAGTGCCGACCAGTCGTTTCTGATCGTCATATTTCTTATCGCCCAGATCTCGGCGTTCGTGGGTGCGATCGTCTTCGAGCGGATCGCCAGGTATATCGGAGCCAAATGGACGATCGTTATTTCGCTTGCGATCTGGTGCGGCATCGTCATCTACGCGTACGGGTTTCTCGCAACGCGTACCCAAGCCTATGTAATGGCGGGCTTCATCGGGATGGTTCTCGGCAGTGCTCAGGCATTGTCGAGGTCGCTTTACTCGCAGATGATCCCCGTCGGCAGGGAATCGGCTTTCTTCGGGCTTTACGAAATATCTGAGAAGGGCACGTCGTGGATGGGGCAGCTTCTTTTTACGATCATCATTGGTGCGACCGGCTCATTTCGCCACGCGATACTTGGCCTTATCGTCTTCTTCGTTGTCGGAAGCGTGATCCTGCTCTTCACAGATACAAAGAAGGCCATTCACGAAGCGGGGAATCGGACGCCCGAAGAAGCCGGAAGTACGGGCTAATTTGAGAAGCCATTCGCCTCGGATATAATTACGAAAGTCACATCGCTAGAAAAGGAGAACTTATCTGTGTCAGAGACCGCCCACGGAAGGATCATAACCATTTTCGGAGGCTCGAAATGCGGGCCTGATGCTCAGGAATACCGCGATGCGCACGAGATCGGGAAACGTCTCGCCGAGCAAGGATTTACCATCTGTACCGGCGGATATCTCGGTGTGATGGAAGCCGCGTCCAAAGGCGCGAGAGAAGCCGGTGGACGTGTTCTCGGGATCGTGATGAATCAGTTTCGCTCGGAGCCTAATAGATTTCTCACGGACAAGGTCGCGACCGATCATTTCTATGATCGCCTGCAGAATCTGATCACTCGATCGGTAGGATTCGTCGCGATGCGAGGCGGCATGGGAACGGTCACGGAGATCTCGCTTGTTTGGAACAAGTTGCAGACCGGAGTGCTCGGCAAGCGGCCGTTGGTACTGGTCGGCGATTGCTGGAAGGGCGTCGTCGAATCGTGGCAACAGAATCTGGTCGTCTCAGCCGCGGATGTTAGCTTTCTCGATTTCGCGAGCAATGCAGAAGATGCCTCGTCGATCATTGTTGAAAAAACTCAAGGTGTAACGGTATGAACTGTCCTCAATGTAATTCCCCATTATTGCCCGATGCTCGATTCTGCGGGTCGTGCGGCCTGACGCTTCAACAGGCTCCGCCACCACAAGCGGCACCACCGCCACCACCGCAATATCAGCAACAGCCGCCCCAGGCTCAGGAAGCTTTCCCGAGCGGCGGAGCGTTCCATTTCGACGCCGACGGACGCGGACAAGGCCGGGGATATACTTGGGAGATCCAATATCAGGGTTCGTTTGCATTGGCGGTCGTAAACCTTCAGGCGGAGCAAGCAATACACGCCGAAGCCGGAGCAATGGTTTCGATGTCAGGAAATGTTGATCTTCACTCTGAGATGAAAGGCGGCGTTTTCGGGGCATTGAAACGTGCCGTCGGCGGTGAGTCGGCATTCGTTTCGACTTTCACCGCGAAAGGGTCTCCGGGAGAAGTCACGCTTGCTCCGGGTTCGCCCGGCGGCATCGCGGGGATCGAGATGCGGAACCAGACCTTCATGGTCCAATCGAGTTCTTACCTTGCCGGCGATACGAGCCTTCAGGTCGAAACAAAATTTGGCGGGGCAAAAGCCTTTTTTGGCGGCGAAGGGCTTTTCGTGCTGCAGGTCGCGGGCACAGGCCTTCTTCTTGTTTCTTCCTTCGGAGCGATCCACTCAAAGACAGTTCGGCCCGGCGAAACATATGTGGTGGATACCGGCCATCTCGTCGCCTGGGAAGGCCATATGCAATACAACCTTCGCAAGGCCGCTAAGAGCGGATTTTTCCGAAGTATGATGAGCGGCGAAGGACTGGTTGCGGAGTTCAGCAGCCCGGGCCAGATACTTATCCAAACCCGAAATCTCGCTGCATTTGCCGGACTCTTGCGGCCGTATTTCCCGTCGCAGGGAAGCTAGTGGAACGCGGACTTCAGTCCGCAACTCCGGATGCGAACTTTAGTTCGCAAGTCTGGATCGACTTTTGCTAATGACGAAAGGCGGCAACGGTTCGCAATTCCGATCGGAGAAAGGGTCGGAGACTCGGCTTCACGCTCGGCCTGTATCCCGCGGTGTCGCTGTCGGCAAGGTCGTCACGATCCACGGCGACAACAAGCAGTTCTACCGAACGCTAATTCGTCCCGAACAGGTCGACCGCGAGATCGCCCGCTATCGAACCGCCCACAAGGCCACCACGCGCCAACTCACAAAAGTCGGAAACTCTCTCGACTCTTCATCGAATTCCGCGGCGATCTTCGATATGCATCGAGCAATACTCGAAGACTCGACCCTGAGTGACAAGATCGAATCCGTCATCTCCAAGGATCGGATAAACGCCGAATGGGCGGTGAAGCTGGTCACGGACGAATACATCGCCAAGTATCGAGCGATAACCGACGAACATTTTCGCGACCGCTATATAGACGTCGAAGATATCGCCGACCAACTGCAGACAGCCCTCGGCGGAAAACGCCACCCGATCCGCATCCCGCGTGGATCGATCATCGCGGCGAAAGAACTGAGGCCGTCGACGATCGCCGAACTCGGCTCGCAGCATCTCGGCGGGATAATTACCGAAAGCGGCGGATGGACGTCGCACAGTTTCATCCTCGCGAGGGAACTCGAGATCCCGGCCGTCACCGGGGTTCGAAAACTGCTCAGGCGTGTGAAAACGGGCGACACCGTTTTGCTCGACGGCTTCGACGGCACCGTTTTTCTAAATCCCGAAGCATCGACTGTCGAAACGATAAGAGCCACGCGAAGGCCGATCCCGCGCCTGGCGTCAGATGCCGCACCGTTGGGAGAGTCCACTAAGACTCTCGATGGCCGCGAGATAAAGATCCGGGCCAATTTCGATATCGCGGCGACCTTCCGACACGCACGAGACCTCGGAGCCCGCGGCATCGGATTGTTTCGTTCCGAATATCTTTTCAACCGATTCAAAGGTTTTCCGGGTGAAGCCGAGCAGATAAAGGCATACCGGGAGATCGGCGACTATGCCGGAGCCGATCGCGCCAGAATCCGAACCTTTGATCTCAGTCTTGGCCAAATCCTCGAAAGCTCTGCCCGCGGTGATAAGAATCCCGCCCTCGGTCTAAGGGGCATCAGATTATCTCTTACTCATCAGAAGCACTTTCGAACCCAGATACGCGCGTTGCTCCAGGCGTCGGTCGAACGCGAGGTCGACGTGATCATTCCGATGGTCTCGGGTGTTGATGAGATTCGAGCTGTCCGCTCGATCATCGCCGAGGAGCGGGACGTTCTTGAGAGGCGAGGCATAGCCGCCGGCAAGCCAAATCTAGGCGCGATGATCGAACTCCCAGCCGCAGTGTTCGCAATTGATCAGTTGCTTGAGGAATTAGACTGTATCTGTATAGGTACAAACGACTTGGTACAGTACACGCTCGGCGTCGACCGTGATAACGAAACGGTAGCGAACTGGTTCAGATCGCTCCACCCGTCGGTGCTCGCCGCACTGAAACGTGTGATCGAGGCTGCCTCCCAAAAGGATATCCCTGCCGTCGTCTGCGGCGAAATGGCCGGTTCGCCATTCTACGTACCGATCCTCCTGGGTCTCGGCGCTACTGAGTTGAGCATGAATGTAAACTCGATAACGCGTGTTCGCCGTGTGATCACCGGTGTCGCTTATGAAGAGACCCGAGAACTCAGAGATCGACTGTTGGGGTGCCCAACCGTCGAGGAGATCGAATTGACTGCCCGAGCTTTTATCCTCGAACGTTGGAGTCATCTTTTTGATGGTGAACCGCTGTTCGGATTAAAGCCGCCTGTTACCGCCTCATAACGTTTTACTGTTCAACATTTTTTGCTATACTTCCTGAGCCGTGCAGAAGGAGCAGGCCGGACGGTCGCTTTTCCGTGGAACGCGAACTTTAGTTCGCAATTGCGGAGAAGAGGAAAGTCCGAACACCGTAGGGCAGCGAGCCGGATAACGTCCGGGCACCGGTTTAGGCCGGTGACGACAAGTGCAACAGAGAATAGACCAGCCTCTGTAAAAAGAGGTGATGGGTGAAACGGTGG
>DAIOWA010000159.1:0-6330 GCA_036758705.1 Pyrinomonadaceae bacterium
GAGCCGATAGCGCCGGCCGTTCAGTGATCTTGTGATCGCGAATCACCCGAGAATTCTTAACGTACTCAGTAGCGACGCCTATCGGAGACCATGTGAACCCGTAAAAATGAGGGGCATGAGCGTGCGCGGTCAATGCACCGACCTTCATCGCAACGCGCTCGACGTTCTCATTCTCATGTTTTTCGACGAAATCACCATAGAGTTTCATTGCAAGGACATTTATGAATCCGGGAGCAAGGCCGGTCTGCAAAATGAAGCCGGTTTCTGCATCGCTCGCCAGATCGATGATCGCATCCGTCTCTGCAACGTACTCGGTCAGGTTCGCGTAGTGCATTTTGAAGTCCACCGCGAATCTGGCCATCCGCGGCGCCTGCCCACCGGGCGAGCAGTCGAGCAAAACGTCTGAGCGTTCAAACGCCGACTTCATTGCGTCGCTAACTCCGTCACGCGGCATAACGACCACTTCGACGCTTGCCGATCGCCCGGAAGCGTCTGCGACGAACGCCCTTGCCTTTGCCAGATTGTCTTCGCTGACATCGCCAAGTATGAGCGTCAGATCAAACTCACACCACTCACGCAGCAGGAGCGCCGCCGCTTCGCCGATCCCGCCGGAACCGGCTACAAAAATTGTCTTTTCCATAAGAAATTAGATCTGTAACGGAAGCAAAACTTAGTTTACTACAGCATCTTTCGATTCAACGCGATCCGTGACTATTCAATATTGAAATACTTCGCCTCCGGGTGATGGACGATGATGGCTGAGGTTGATTGCTCGGGGTCGAGCATAAACTCGTCGGTCAGTTCGACATCTATCCGGCCCGGATCGAGGAGTTCGAACAGTTTTGTCTGGTCGGCGATGTTCGGGCACGCAGGGTAGCCGAAACTGTATCGCGAACCCTGGTAGCCCTGATGGAAGAGCTTTGCGAGTTCGGGGGCATCGCCGCCGGCGATACCGAGTTCTTCGCGGATGCGTTTGTGCCACATCTCGGCGAGGGCCTCGGCGGATTCTACGGAGAGGCCGTGGAAGAGGAGATAATCCTGATAGTTGTCGGACTTGAAGAGTTCAGCCGAATATTCGCTCGCTCGGCGGCCCATCGTGACGAGTTGGAAGGCGACGACATCGATGCTATCTTCCTGGCCGCCCGCTGACGCAGGCGGTTCTGACCTGAAATAGTCTGAAAGACAGAGATTCTTACCGCCGCGTTGTTCGACCGCCTGACGGGGAAATGTGAATCGCATGCGCTCGGTCTTTTCGTCATCCTGATAGATGACTAGATCGTTTCCGTCTGACTGACACGGAAAGTATCCGTAAACCAGCTTCGCCTTGAGCAGTTTCTCGCGGATCGCCTTCGCCTTTACCTCAGCGAATTTCGGATAGACGGTCTCGTCGAGGATCTGCTTGTATTCGTCCGCGGTCTTCTTGCCTTGCTTGAACTGCCACTGGCCTTTGAACAGCGCGGTCTCATTTATGTAGGCGAAGACCTTCGTAAGGTCGGTGATCTCTACGACTTTCGAACCGTAGAATGGAGCCTTTGGGATATCTGTAAGCGTCGCTATCTCAGAGCGATTCGTGTGCGTCGTATCGCCGGCAGATCGGGACGAGACTCGCGCTGCTTCCTGGCCGAGTTTTGCGTCTTCACCTACTAGGTCTTCGGCGTCTACGACCGTCACGATCTCATCGTCAACTTCCCCACCCGCTACCGCAGGTGGTACCGACGGAACTCCTGCCGCGGCAGCTTCAGCTTTTTGAGTCAGCTGATCCATCGCGTGGAGGCCGTCGAACGCGTCGCGAGCGTAGAAAAGTTTGCCTTCGTAGAGCGGGATCAGATCATTATCGACGTATCTCCGATTGAGCGCCGCACCGCCGAGGATGACCGGGACATTGATGCCACGGTCGTTCATTAACTCGAGGTTATCGCGCATTACAAGCGTCGATTTAACCAGCAGGCCGCTCATACCGATCGCGTCACACTTCGTTTCGTCCCATGCGCGCAGAATGTCGTCGATCGGCTGTTTGATGCCAAGATTCACGACCTTGTAGCCGTTGTTCGTCAAAATAATATCGACCAGATTCTTTCCGATGTCGTGAACGTCGCCCTTCACGGTGGCAAGCACCATCGTGCCTTTGTTGGTCGCGTCGGACTTCTCCATGAACGGCTCGAGGAATTTCACGGCGGCTTTCATCGCCTCGGCGGATTGAAGCACGAACGGAAGCTGCATCTGCCCTGAACCAAACAGATCGCCTACGACCTTCATTCCGTCGAGGAGGATGTTGTTGATGATCTCAAGCGGCGGATATTTCGTGAGCGCTTCCTTGAGCGAATCTTCCAGGCCGATCTTCTCGCCCTCGATGATGTGTTCCTTCAGACGTTCCTCTACCGGCAGATTCGAGATGTCCGGCTTTATCGACTGTGCCGTTCGCCCTTCGAAAATCGTAGTGAATTCGGTCAGTGGGTCATACGTGCATATCCGGGGAACGCGGACGCCTTCGTCCGCGAGTGCGGTCGATTGAGCTTCCCCTCCCACGCGGACTGAGGCATTCGCGTTCCATTTCCGCCGGTCGTAGATCAGATCACGAGCGGTGTCGATCTCGTGCTCGTTGAACCGCATCAGCGGCAAGATCTTCGACGCATTCACGATCGCCGAGTTCATTCCGGCTTCGACGCAATCGTGCAGGAACACGGAGTTCAGCACGACGCGAGCGGCTGGTGACAGGCCGAACGAAATATTCGAAACACCGAGGATGATATTCACGTCGGGCATCTCGGTCTTTATCTGCCGGATCGCTTCGATCGTCTCGTCGGCGTTCTTTCGATCTTCTTCGATGCCGGTCGAGATCGGTAACGCGAGCGGGTCGAAGAAAATATCGTGGCCGGGAATGCCGTATTCGGTTACTTGTTTGTATGCCCGCCGAGCGATGCGCAGTTTGTCTACAGCCGTCCGGGCCATTCCGACTTCGTCGATCAGCCCGATCACGACCGCCGCTCCATACTCTTTTGCGAGATCGAGCACTTTCAGGAATCGCGGCTCGCCGTCTTCGTAGTTCGTCGAGTTCAGAATGGATTTGCCGCCCGCGTGTTCGAGGCCGGCTTCCATCTTTTCCCACTCGGTCGAATCGAACATCATTGGGATCTTGACGTTCGTCGCCAGCCGCGATGCAAGCTCGTGCATATCGGCCACGCCGTCGCGTCCGACGAAATCGACGTTCACGTCGAGAATGTGCGCTCCCTCTTTTTCTTGCGATTTCGCAAGATTGATGAGCCCATCCCAATCCTCAGCGTCGAGCAAGTCGCGCATCTTTTTGGATCCGCTGGCGTTTACGCGTTCGCCGACGATCAGGAAGGATGCGTCCTGTGTGTACGGCTGTTGGAAATAGATCGATGATGCCGACGGAGCAAGCTTCGCGTCCCGCTGTTTCGGTGAGAGATTTCCGACGCGTTCGATGACGAGTTTCAGATGTTCCGGCGAAGTACCGCAGCATCCACCGACGATGTTCGCGCCGAGATCCTTGGCGAAATGTTCGACCTGTGCGGCAAAGCTCTCGGGCGTTTCGTCGTAATGCTGTTTTCCGTCTTTCACCTCAGGCAATCCCGCATTCGGCAGTACGGAGATCGGGATCGGCGAATTGTCGCTTAAATACTTGAAGCTGTCCGCCATTTGCTTCGGCCCGGTGCCGCAGTTCATTCCGATCACGTCGATCGGGAACGGTTCAAGCGCGGTCAACGCGGCGCCGATCTCAGTGCCATTCAACATCGTGCCGAACGTCTCGATCGTCACCTGTGCGATAACAGGCAGCCGCATTTTGTTAGCGGCAAAATGATCGAAGATCGCGGCAAGGGCGGCTTTCGTCTGAAGCAGATCCTGGCAAGTCTCGACGATCAGCACATCGCTGCCGCCGTCGATCAGTCCGCGAACCTGTTCGTAATAGGCGGCTTTAAGATCCTTATATGTAATATGTCCGAGCGTCGGGAGCTTAGTTCCAGGCCCGATCGAACCCGCGACGAATCGAGGTTTGTCGGGCGTGGAATAGTCGTTTGCGACACGTTTAGCGAGTTCAGCCGCTTTTTTATTAACGTCGTACGTCTTCTCTGCGATACCGAACTCCGCCAGCACGACCTCACTGCCGCCGAATGAGTTCGTCTCGATCACGTCGCAGCCGACATCGAGGAAGCCCTTGTGAACGGTCTCGATCGCGTCCGGCCGGGTGTAGAGCAGATTCTCCGAGCAGTTCTCAAACTCCGGCCCGCCCCAATCGTCGATCGTCAGGCTCAACGCCTGAAGGTTACTGCCCATCGCACCGTCAAAGACGATGACTTTTTCTTTCAGTAGATCTAGAAACTTACTCATTTGCGAATTTCCATTTGCGAATTTCGATCGCTTCATTTCCTGGCTCGGGCGGTCTTCTTGGACGCCGCCATTATTGCGGTAATCTCGTTAGCCTCGCGAAGCAAATCTCTTACGAGGCGTTCTTCCATCAGCTTCGATTCAACTATCATTTCGAGCCAATGACAACTTTCATCGGCTTCCTCCTCAACGATTCCGAGCTTTGCAATAAACTCGGCTTTCGATCTGCCGCGGCAGGCCGTCCGGTAGTTGGACGAAACTGAAGTCCCTGATCTGATCAACTGCCCGCCGATGGTTCGACCAACTAAGGTCTTAGGCAACGCGTCTACCAACTTAATTATCCTCAGCGCGAACTTCTTTGTCAGAGTCAATAGATCCTTTTCGTTCATCACCGTACTTTATGTCGAATCGACGCGCTACGAACAATCGACATTCGCAAATTGAAAATCGCAAATCAAAAGACCCTGAAGCCATGCAGCAACAGAGTCTCCAGAATTATCTCTCCGCTGTTTAGCCGCTTATTTTACGTGGCCGCAAGTCGCAATAACTCACCACTTTCCTCAACTATTGAGTTTAGAAGTTAAAAGGCCGAGGGTCAACTAGCGAACCTCGGCCAAAAGAATGAAATTTCGATCGACTTACTTCTTGGTGATGTAATTGAACGCCATGGACGCGATGTCGTCGAGAGAGCTGCCGTCGCGGTCGCTGTCGAGCATGGACGAGGCCATGTCGAGCATCGGATTACCGGACGAAGGAGCCGCAGCAGCTTGTCCGCCGCCTAAAGCGCCGCCCAACAAACCGCCAAGCAACCCGCCGAGGCCGTCGGCTCCGACGTTCTGCTGCTGTTTCTGCTGGCCGAGATATCCCATCACGATCGGTGCAAGCATCATCAGGATCTGTGCGACCTGTCCCATTCCGAGGCCCGATTTCTGGCTGACATCCTGAGCAACCTGGTTCTGGCTGCCGCCGAGGATGTGGCCGAGAATGCCGCCGGCATCCGCCTCTCTCGGCGTCGGCGTCGATTGATCGAATATCAGACTGCCCAACCCGCCAAGATTCCCGAGTATGCCCCCACTGTGATCGTTCGACAGGGCCGCATCGAGGCTCTCGGCTCCCTGCGGCGTCGATGCATTGTTTGCGAGTCCGCCGAGAATGGCAGGCAGTGCCGCCTGGATCGCCGTATTAACGAGCGACGGCTCAGCCCCGACCTGTCCGCTGATCTGCTCCAGTGCCTCGTTTCCCTGCTGCTGCCCTAAAAGATCTTGTAACGAAAACATACCCTTATTTCTCCTTGCTTGTTGGTTTCGGAAATTGTGTAGGAAGATGTTATCAGAGAAGCCTTTCTTCACCAACGTTTTTCAGCGGCCGGTTGTGGGTTAGTTTGAAGCCTTGTGGCATTTGCGGCTTCGCCTCTGCGCTCTTTGTGTTTAAAAAGCCTTTATCACAAAGGGCTCGAAGCGAACACTGAGTAGCGGGTCAGACGAATGCGGTTATCATAAGAAGTTTCACGCAAAGCCGCCAAGATCGCAAAGCGGTGACCGATTTCTCTCGCGAGACCGTAATATCACGTATTCAACTCTTTGCGTTCTCAGCGACTTGGCGTTGAAATTTCTCTTTATGTTCCGCAAGCCGATCTTATACTTATATCTACTTTTAATACTGTTTTCCGCCATCTCGTTCGGGTGCGGAGATCGGAACACTACCCGGACATTTGTGGCGGTTAGGACGGTCCAGCCGCCGAACTATCAATTCGGAGAGCCGTTTGGTTTGGCGGTTAGTGGGAACGAGATCCTCGTTTCCGACGGTGAACGCGGTACGATCGATCGTGTCAATCCCGGGGAACTTGCCCCCGTCATTGCACGCGATCTCAAAACACCGTCAGGAATTGCGTATGGTATCGACGGCGTCGTACTAATCACTGATTCGGGAAGTCATTCGATCAAGAAACTCGACCGCGATCTTTCGAAAGTCGGCCCGGGCCTTGCG
>DAIOWA010000160.1:0-6305 GCA_036758705.1 Pyrinomonadaceae bacterium
CGACGAAGAGGAAGAGATCGAGCGCATCGTGATGGAAAAGGGCAAGAAACTCTCGCCCGAAGAAGCCCGCCGCGAAGCGAATGAGAAGATCGACCGACAGCGGATCGACCGCGAAAAGGCGATGGAGTCGACGCAGGAGATAGCGGAACCGATCGTCGAGGGCGATGAGGGTTCATCTGAAACTGCTTCGTCGGATAAGGGACGCGACCGGGATCGTGGCCGCGGGCGAGGCCGCGGACGAGATCGGGACAGGGATCGCGATCGGAATCGTGAAGAAGTCGCGGCAACCCCGGCTGTGTCGGATAGCGACGACATAGATGTATCCGAAGCTCCTTCGGCGGAGGTCGAGTTCGATCTGAACGTCGCCGAGGCTCCGGTGATCGAATTTGACGACGGTGGATTCGAACGCGTCGCCGATGACGAGGATACGGGCGAGATGTTTAAGGACGCTTACGTGCAGGAGGCGATCATCGATCGTGTTCGTGCGGTGGAGTTCGATATCGAAGAGGAGTCGCCGGCCGAGGTCGGATCGCTGCTCGCTTCGGTCGCGGCTGACGGCGGCTTTGAACGGATCGCGGATGAGGATGAGGCCGTCGAAGAAATGCCGAAGAAGAAACCGGCTAAATCGCGATCGAAGAAGGCAGCCGCCGAGGCCGTCGCGGAAACCGCTTCGGCACCCGAGAAGAAATCGCGGAGTAAGAAAAAGGCCGATGATACGGCTGAAGCAAAACCGAAACGTTCGCGTTCGAAGAAGAAGGCTGATACGGAAGCTGCGGAAGAGCCGCTTGCTGATGCGGATGCGAGCGTACGCGAGTCCGACGAAACGTCTCCGATGGCTGTTCGTCGCGGCGGACGTGGGCGTCGGCGAGGCGGTAAGGGCCGTAAGAAAGAGGCGACCGACGCGCTTGAGGAAGTGACTGAAGTTGAAGGCGACGACGAGCAGGAAACTGAGGTTGACGGCGAAGTCGAGATCGTCTTCTCGGATGACGCCGAAGCAGTGGCTGAACCGGAAACTGAAGAAGCTTCGGTCGAGATAACCGATGCTCCGAATGCCGAGAGTGATCGCGGGCAGCAACGCAATGGCCGTGACGATCGCAATCGTGATTCGCGTCGTGGCCGTGGACGCGACCGGGACAATGACCGTCCGCGTGAAAGAGACAATAATCAGCAGCGTGATCGCAATGACCGTAACGATCGCGGCGATCGAAAGGATCGCAACGGCCGCGACGATCGCGGTGAAAGACGCGGACAGCCGACCATCTCGGACCTGCTTCGCGAAGGCCAGGAGATCCTGGTTCAGATCGCGAAAGAGCCGATCGCAAAGAAGGGTGCACGCATCACATCGCACATCGCTCTGCCGGGACGCTTTCTCGTTTATATGCCGACGATCGAGCACGTTGGCGTTTCGCGAAAGATCGAATCGTCAAGCGAGCGTGGGCGTCTTCGCACGCTGATCCAGCGGATCCGTGCCGAGGAAGATGTGCCGTCGGGCGGATTTATCGTTCGCACCGCGGGCATCGGGATCTCGGAAGAAGATCTGCGACAGGATGCCCGTTACCTTGTTCGGACATGGCTCGATATCAAGAAGACCACCGATAAAGCGAAGTCCCCGGCGATGGTCCATCAGGACCTCGACCTTGTGCAGCGTCTGCTTCGCGATCAGCTTTCGGACGATTTTGCGGCGATCCGCGTGGACAGCGAAGAGGAATATCTCCGAACCGTCGAGTTCATCAATCGCATTCAGCCGAAGCTCGTTAACCGCGTGAAATTCTACACGCGTGAGGAGCCGATCCTCGAACAGTACGGCGTTCAGGAAGAGATCGACAAGGCTCTGAAGCCGCGTGTTTGGCTGAAATCGGGCGGTTATCTCGTTATCAACCAGACCGAGGCTCTCGTGGCGATCGACGTCAACACCGGCAAGTTTGTCGGCAAGGGCAACGCCCGGCTCGAAGATACGATCACGAAGACGAACATGGAAGCGGTCGACGAGATCGCGCGGCAGATCAGGCTTCGCGACCTCGGCGGCATCATCGTGCTCGACCTGATCGACATGGAAGATCGCCGCAATCGGCACAAGGTCTCGCAGGCTTTGCAGGAGGCTCTGCAGCAGGACAAATCGCCGACGAAGGTGCTGTCGTTCAACGATTTTGGGCTGATCATCATGACCCGCAAGCGCGTGAAGCAGTCGCTCGAACGCACGATGTGCGCTCCGTGCGAATACTGCGAAGGCGCCGGTTGGGTGAAGTCGCCGACGACGGTTTGCTACGAGATCCTTAGCGAGGCGAGACGGCTCGCGAAGCATACGGAAGATGTCAGGCAGACGACTCTGCGAGTTCATCCGGACGTGGCGAAGGCGCTTCGTTCGAGCGAACGAAGCGTGCTTGAAGAGATCGAGGAGCATCTCGGCAACGTCGATGTGACGGCCGATCCGCACATTCATCAGGCCCAATACGACTTCGCATTCGTGTAGATCGGACGGCGGGCAAGGAAACAAAAGAGGCAAGTGATT
Source organism: Pyrinomonadaceae bacterium (assembly GCA_036758705.1). Classification (GTDB taxonomy): domain Bacteria; phylum Acidobacteriota; class Blastocatellia; order Pyrinomonadales; family Pyrinomonadaceae; genus OLB17. Next base: position 2,510 of record DAIOWA010000160.1, read on the forward strand.
CGTTCGCTTGCCTCTTTTTTCGTTTAAAATCTTGGCTAGTTTCGGTCGTAGATCTCGATTCCGACGATGCGGACCATTTGGAAATCGTCGAGCACGTCGTGCGGCAGTAGAGACGTTGTGTCGATCATCACCATCACGCGGTCGGCCTGCATACGCGGGATGAGGCTTTCGGTTACCGGCAGTTCGAACACACCCGACGCGGGTATGGCGACATCACCAAGGAAACTGCCTTCGTATGAAACGGGGACGGGAGTTGTCGTCGGAAGCTGACAATTCTTGAAGAGTTCCGGACGGCGTTCGGCGAGGGAGAATGTAAATTTGGGCATTGTGGGTGTCTATAGCTTTAGATCTTTCTTCAACTCCTTCGGGTTTGAAGGTTTATCGAAGATCGAATCAGAGACGCGTACATTATACTCTACGGTTTCGTAATTGATCCTTGATGAAGGCTTGCCGTTAGTAAAGCGATCGACGATGAGCGGCGTATGAATGCCGCCGAGGTCGACCCACTGAGCGTATCGGTCCTCCTCAGTGACTTCTTCGCCTTCGGAATTCGTTCGCTTGTAGCTGGCCTTCGCCGGCGTGCCGTCATCGGCGAATTCGAACTCGATCGTCAGCCCGTCTTCGTATTTCAACCGGACAACATCGTTACGCTTGCCGAGTGTCGACGGTCGTTTGCCGACATACGATATCTCGCCTTTACCGCGCCACGCTCCTCGCAACAGAGTGTCGAGGCTCACGCGCATTCCTCGATGAAAATTTTCGATCTGCTCTTCGGTCTGGATCTTGATCAGCTCCTGATCGCCATCGAAGACCCAGCCGTTTGAACCGGCATTCGTCTGTACGAACTTTGTACCACCGCCTTTGAACTCCGTGCGCTCCTTGTCGGGATAGGCGATAACGTCGATGAAGGTCTGCGACTGCAAGATCGCGCCATCGCGGAAGCTCGTGAACCGGCCGCGTCCGACTTGCGAATTGACCTTGAGATATCTCTCACCGCCGAGACGCTTAACCGCTTTTTCGATGATCGCTTCGGGCTGCTCGGCGGGAGCCTGGCCGAACGCCGTCGCAGTAAGACAAAGAATTATTGCCGGGAGGATGGTCTTGAAACGTGAACTCATATGAATCAGGCTTAGGGTAATGGTAACACCTAAGCCTTTGATGATGCAGAAGTCTCTACGGTTCGACGGGGTCTATGGTTTGAACGAGTACTCGACCGAGATCGCCTGTGAAACAGGCTGTTTGCTCTTTTTGTGAACGGCGGAAGTGAACTTCAGATTTTTCGCGGCCGCTTCCGCAGCCTTGTCAAAGTCTTTGTGCATCACGCTGTTCACGCCCAGAACTTGGATCTCCCAGTCGGATTTTAGCAGTACGCTAACCGTGACCTTTCCTTTCATCCTTCCGCACGCTGCGATTCCGGATAGGCGGGAAGCGGTTTTTCAGTGATCTTCGGCTTTGTTACCCCTTTGTCGTTCTCGTCGTAGTAAAGCGAAACCTTGAATTTTAGAGATCCAACGGATTGAATATTTTCAAATCGGGAATTCCATGAAAATCTTTGACGTTGGCTGTTACAAGCGTACGATTCTGCAGGATAGCGGTTGCCGCAACAATCGAGTCGCCAAGTGCGATCTTCTTCGCTTGCCTTAGTTCAACCGCCTTTGCAACAACTTCACTTGAAATAGGAAACATGTCGAATGTCTCAAACAAAGCCGTGAAGAAGTCCCCGGCATCAGGAGACAGTTTATGAAAGCCGAGGACTTCGATTCGGCTTATCTCGGATGCCGACGGCGAGATACCCTCAATGAATTCACGAAGATCCTCGTGTTCCTCAAGGGCTGAATAGATAATAATATTGCTGTCAAGCAGCATTAATCGCGACCGGGGAGGGGACGGTCTTTTCTAATCTCACGCTGCCATTTTGACGGGTCCTTTATCGGTACTACTCCGCCGATTGCGGCAATTTTCCTAAGAATCTCGGCTGCTTTTTTCCCACTAGCGGATGCTCGCCGCTTTGCTACTGGCGTCACATCAACGGTGATCGTACGATTTCCCGTAAGGCCCTGAGGGGCTTCGTCTTCCCATTCGATCCTGTCGCCGTGGATGATTGCTCTATATTTCTCCGCCATCGTCGCATCCGCCCAAACAAAAAGGCTTCGGTAATATTATCACCGAAGCCTTTGAATTCAGTAAATAATTGAAGGTTAGTTAAGACTAAACGAATCGTTCGGCGAGACGACGATATCACCGTCTTTTGCGTCGACCATAAACCGTCCGGCCGTTTTCCAAAGATTGGTGATCGGGAGCTTTACTTTCTGGTCGATGTGACGCTTCAAGAATCGGGCACCGTATGCGGGCGAAAATCCCTTTTCGGTCAACGCATCGACAGCCGCTTCTGTGATCTCGACAAACTTGCCCTGGCGTTCCATATTTCTCTTAACTTTTCCGAGATAAAGCCGCGCGATCTCGCGGACCTCGTCCATCGTGAGCGGCGAGAATACGACGATCTCGTCGATACGATTTCGGAACTCCGGCGTGAACCGCGTCTCGGCGGCCTTCATCACATCGCCGCGGATCTGCATGATGTCGCCGAGAGATTTCTGTCCGAACCCGAGCGGCTTTTCGTATCGTTTGAAATTCTCACTTCCGAGGTTCGAGGTCATGATCACGATCGCGTCTGAAAGGTAAACCTTCTTTCCGCGGCCGTCGGTGATCCAGCCTTCGTCGAACGCCTGAAGGAAGATGTTCATCAGGTACGGATTCGCCTTCTCGACCTCGTCGAGCAGGAGTACCGTGTAAGGATTATCGCGAAGCTGCTCGGTCAGGATGCCTCCGCGTTCGCTGCCGACGATGCCCCGCGGCATACCGATCAGCTTTTCGATGCCGACGGTGCCGTCACCGTACTCGGACATATCGATGCGGATCATCTTGTTCTCGTCACCGAACATAAACTCGGCGACGGCCTTTGCAAGTTCGGTCTTACCCACACCAGTCGGCCCGAGGAACAGCAGCACGCCGTCCGGAGCATAATGATTCTCCTTCAGCGGCCCTTTATTCAACCGAAGTCTTTCAGCAACAGCACGAACCGCTTCCTTCTGTCCGATCACGCGTTGCCCGAGGTCAAGCTCCATCTGCGAGAACCGGTCGGCGGTGTCGCGATAGATCATATCCTTGGGAATACGCGATTCCTGCGAGATGACGTCGATGATGTGCTCGGGTTCGACGACGAGCTTTTCGGGCTCGTTGATCTCGACCTTGACCGATGCGGTATCCAGCCAACCGATCGCTTTGTCGGGAAGGTGCAGATTGCGGATGTACTTCGGCGACATCTCGAGTGCGGTATTGATCGCTTCGTCCGAAATGGTTACCGAGTAGTTTTTCTCAAGCCGGGGCTTCAATCCAAAAAGGATCTCTCGCGTCTCGTCGATCGTAGGTTCGTCAACCTTAACGAGCCGGAATCGCCGAGCGAGTGCTTCGTCCTCGCCGATGTATTCCTTATATTCGGTCATCGTGGTCGCACCGATAATGCGGAGTTCGCCACGAGCGAGCGACGACTTGAACATATTGCCCGCGTCGCTCGATGTGCCCATTGCAGAGCCTGCACCGATGATCGTGTGAGCTTCGTCGATGAAGAGGATGATGTGATCTTTCTCTTTGACCTCGTCGATGATGCCTTTGATACGCTCCTCAAACATTCCGCGAAGCATCGTACCCGCGACGAGTCCGCCCATTTGAAGCTGGACGATATGAGCATCGCGAAGTCTGGCGGGAACTTTCTCGGGTTCGAGTTCGATCAGCCGTG
>DAIOWA010000161.1:0-6304 GCA_036758705.1 Pyrinomonadaceae bacterium
CAATGCAGTCGACGTTGTTATGAATGAAGCCGAGCTGTTGATCGGGCTTCACAGGCGTATAGACCTCGCGCTTCTTGCGCTTGACCGCTTCCTTGATCGCGATCGCACCAAGTTCCGGCGCGGTGAAGCCTTTCAACGCTCCGAGAAATTTACCCGTCGGCGTCCTCGCCGCACTGATTATTACTGCTTGTTTCGTTTCTGACATGAATCTGACTTTCCCTGCCTACAATATCAAACCTATCGCAAATGATTATTATCGCATTAGAGGTAGTTATCCGCCAAAACCCGCCGCGGCGGTGTCCGGTGGATGGGCGGGGTTGCGTCTATAGATTAAATATAGATCAAAAAGGAGCAATTCTATGAGACCAACAGACCGAGCAAAGATGTATCTTCAATCGGCCAAGGACATGGCATATAAAGTTCAGATCTCCGATAAGGACGACTCGATGGAGTTTCGGCACCCTCTCGGAGTATGCCTCAGCGGGATCGCATATGCATTGGACGATATGGCAACCGGGATGCGGGCAACCTATATCCTTCTCGAGGAGATAAGCAGGAAACTCGACCGCCCGGGGCGTTGAATCTCGACGCGTTGACTTTCAGACCCAGCGAAACCAGACTGGCTGATAGTGGCTAAAGAACCGAAGAAAAAGATCAACTATTCCGGAGCGTGGGCTGAGGCACGGAAGATCGTGTGGAACGCCCGATGGCGGCTGGCGGTCGGGACGATACTCCTGCTCGTTTCCCGCCTCGCGAGCATGGTCTTGCCGGCGTCGACAAAGTTTATCGGCGACGAGGTGATCATCAAGCAGCAGTACGGCCTGCTCAAGTGGATCGCACTCGCGATCGGCGTGGCGACTCTCATCCAGGCGGCCACCGGATTCGCTCTCTCCCAGATCCTCGGCGTAGCGGCTCAACGTGCGATAACCGAGATGCGTAAACGTGTCCAGAAGCACATCGAGCGGCTGCCGATCTCTTACTTCGACTCCACTCAATCAGGCCAATTGATCTCCCGCATAATGAACGACGCCGAAGGGATCCGCAATCTCGTCGGCACCGGGCTTGGGCAGATCGTCGGCAGCTTCGTCACAGCATCAATTTCCATCGGCGTACTCTTCTACGTCAACTGGCAGCTAACCGCCGCGTCGATCGTCGTTTTGCTGATCTTCGTCGGCATCTTGATCTACGCTTTCCGAGTGCTGCGGCCGATCTTTCGCGAGCGTGGCGAGATCACGGCTGAGGTAACAGGCCGATTGGGCGAAAGCCTCGGCGGCATCCGCATCGTCAAAGCGTACACGGCTGAGAAAAGGGAGGAGCTGAGCTTCGCACGCGGAGCCCATCGACTGTTCCGCAACATTGCGAAGAGTGTGACCGGAGTTTCAGCGATCGCGTCGTCCGCCTCGCTCGTGATCGGAGCGGTCGCGGTAGTAATGATCGTCCTGGGCGGCAATGCGATCGAGAACGGTACGATGACGCTCGGCGATTTTCTGATGTACATCTCGTTCACGTTCCTGCTGGCGATGCCTATTATTGAGTTGACGTCTATCGGTACCCAGATCACCGAAGCACTCGCCGGCCTCGACCGCATCCGCGAAGTGATGGCGATGACAACCGAGGACGAGGAAGACGCACGCAAGCAGGCGATCCCGACAGCCGACGGCAAGATCGAATTCGAGGATGTTCATTTCGAGTATGAGAAGGACGTCCCGGTGCTGAAAGGGATCTCGTTCACCGCACAAGCGGGAACAACGACCGCACTTGTCGGATCAAGCGGATCGGGGAAATCGACCATCCTCAGCCTTGTGCTGAACTTCATCCAGCCGACAACGGGCGTCATCCGCATCGACGGCAAAGACCTGCGATCCGTAAAGCTGCGTGATTATCGAGATAAGCTCGGCGTCGTGCTGCAGGATAATTTTCTATTCGATGGAACGATCCTCGAAAACATCCGATTCTCGCACCCTGGGGCGAATCTCGAACAGATCAAGGAGATGTGCAAGGTCGCCAACGCGGACGAGTTTATCGAGAAGTTTCCGAACGGCTACGAGACGATCGTCGGCGAACGCGGCGTGAAGCTCTCCGGCGGACAGCGGCAGCGGATTGCGATCGCACGCGCACTGCTAGCCGACCCGCGTATATTGATCCTTGACGAAGCAACCTCGTCCTTAGATTCCGAAAGCGAAGCGTTGATACAGGAAGGCCTCAACCGCCTCCGCCAAGGCCGCACGACCTTCGTCATCGCCCACCGCCTCTCCACCATCCGCAGTGCCGATCAGATCCTCGTCGTCGAATCCGGCGAGATCCTCGAACGCGGCCCCCATCTTGAATTGATCGAAATGAACGGCCGCTACAAACAGCTCTACGACAAACAATACCGCTTCGAACAAAACCTGTTCGTCAATCCGGGCGAGGACTTCACGTCCAAACCGGGTGAATCAATGGCCCAGTCGAAACTCTAACTAACAGTTGAGGTGTTAGTAGCTGTTAGCGTGCGAAAGTCGAGTTAGCCAATGTCAGTACCACCTGCGGTAGCGGGTGGTTGTACTTGGCCGACAAACCCCTTACTATCTCCCAGATGTGGAACGACAGAGAACTCCCAATCGCATACTTCATCACGTTTCGGACATATGGCACATGGCTGCATGGAGACCCGAGGGGTTCTACTAGCCGACATCGCAATCGCTACAAGTCGAAACATCTGCCGGACACGCCTAGGTGGATCGCTACGAACAATGAGCGGATGAATCGCGAACCGCTCACGCTCGACAGAGCACAGCGAGAATGCGTCGAAAACGCGATCAAAGATACTTGCACCAGACGCGGATGGGACCTCTACGCGGCAAACGCCCGGACAAATCATATACATTCCGTTGCGAATGTAGGTGTCGCGAAACCGTCGATCGCGTTGAACGCATTTAAGGCGAATGCGACGAGAAGTCTCCGCGAAGCTGGACTGTACACGTCCGACGAAACCCCGTGGGCTGACAAAGGGAGCGAACGCTGGTTGTGGTCTCGTGCCGAGGTAGATCGCGTTATCGACTATGTATTGTATAGCCAGCGCGATGATTTTCTCGAGCTTGATTAATGGTTGAGTTAAACCACCCGCTACCGCAGGTGGTACTGACCTATGCCGCCGAGTCCATGGCCCGGACGAAGCTTTAGGCAGAGACCTGAACTGTAGCGAGGGTGTGGTATTTTCCGGGCTAAGAGACACCCTCCCTACCGGTCGGGTTTCCGCCTCGGTCGCGCTCCGCAACCTCAATTCACTTCGTTTGTCAGCACACGCTTCAATGCCGGAAAGCGGTCGATGTTTTCGATGGCTCGGAGGACGATGCGGAACATTGGTTTGATGAAGGGGATGAAGTAAGTCTTGCCGCGGTTGGCGGATTGGAATGAGAACGTTCCGGCGGCTTTTAGGCAGCGTTGGATCGTTTGCAGTCGAAACTCTTCGGCGAAATCGTTCTCATCGATGTGGGGCAGGCCGAGTGATCCGTGGCCGTCGAGGAAGCGGCGGCGTTTCGACGCGAGCCATTCGGGTGAGGGAAGTTCGGTCACGCGATCGAGCAGAAGGGACACGAGATCGTAGGCCGGAGAGCCGATCCGTGCATCCTGATGGTCGATGATCTTCAAGTTGCCGTCCGCATCCAGCATCAGATTCGCTGCGTGGAAATCCCGGTGACACAGCACCGTCGCACGGTCCTCAAGCTCCTGCGAGAGTTCGAGAAACTCCGCACGGATCGCCGCATCGTCTTCATCCGACAACGGCTGTTTCTTGAAGGTCGTGAAGTAATGTTCGCGAAAGAAGTTCAGCTCCCAATTTAGCTTCTCAACATCGAACTTGAGCCTTGACGCGATCGAATTCGTCTCGTATGCATTGGCTGTCGCGGCCTGAATCCGCGGGATCAAATCGATCGCCGCATCGATGAGTTCTTCCCGGCGTTCGGGAGTCGACGCGTTCATCTCTTCGCGGAGTATGCGGTCGCCGAAATCCTCGATCATTATCGCTCCGAGCGATTCGTCGAAATCCAGGATCTTGGCCACCGGCAGGCCGTTGTCGAGAAAGAGTTTCGTTACATCCAGATAAGATTGCTCAGCGGCGTCGAACGCTTCGGGATATATGCACACGATGCCGCTGTCCACTCGGAAATATTCACGCGTCGATGCATCCGGCGTGAGCTGCTCGAAGTTAGTCGAAAGCCCGCGTGACGCGAGGAATTGTTCGAGACGGTTGAGGAAATCGGACATTGATTCTCTTAAGTTTAGAGTGCAAGCTTCAGCTTGTTTGCGTTGCCGACAGACGACTCGTAGCAACCGATCACAAGCTGAAGCTTGCACTCTGAACTGATTCTAGTTCAAAGGGACGATGTAATTCTCGCCGTCGATATATCCCTTCAACGCTTTTTCGGGCATTTCGTCGGTGTTGCGGAGCATCTCGGCACGCACGATCGCGGCGTTCTCAAAGTGCGTCCCGGCCGGGATCTCAACATCATCCGCAAGGATCGTTCGATAGAGACTCACGTCATCTCCCACGCTCACGTCGTCCCACATTATCGAATCCCGAACATGTGCGGAGTCGGCAATGCTGCACCGCGAGCCGATGCAGTTTTCCTTTCCGTCGAGCATCGCCAGCGTGATGTCGAGATAGCGGGGAATGGTCGAAAGCTCGAACCAATTTGCGTCCGTCACGTGTGCGGCTATCTTTTCGCCCTTGGCGATCGCGGGATTGTAGAAGGTCGGCACGATGTCCGAATAAACCCCACGTGGAATGTAGTCGAACACACGCGGTTCGAGGATGTGTATGCCGGTGAACATACATGGCGTTTCGATCTCGTGTTCCGTGTCGCGGATCTCATCTTCCGTCAGCGGAAGTGCGGAATCGCCAAATCCGGTGACCATTCCGCCGCTCATCTCAACGATCGTAAACTTCTCCCGCTTGAGGTTTGGCTTCAGGACCATTGTTGCGAGAGCTCCTGTACTTCTATGCGTTTCGAGGGCAGCAGAGATGTCGATGTCGGTGATGATCTTTCCGTTCGCGATCAGGAAAGTATCATCTTCGAGCAAATGCCGGGCATTGTCGAGAGCACCTGCAGTTCCGAGGATCTTCGGTTCTTCGCGGGTATAGTCGATGTGAACGCCAAACCTACTGCCGTCGCCAAGGGCCTCGATGACCGAATCCGGCTGATGATGAAGATTGACGACAACCTCCTTAAAGCCGAACCCTGCCAGATATTCCGCGACATAGCCCACCAACGGCTTGCCCAAAAACGGGATCGCCGGCTTTGTACGGTCAATGGTTAAAGGAAAAAGCCGCGTGCCAAAGCCAGCGGCCAGGATCATCGCTTTCATAGAGGGTCATTCTACGCTACGCGAAATTCACTTCAAGTACAAACTTAATAAAAAGAGGAGCCACCGGGCGGCTCCTCAAATTGGCTGGTTACTCAGCCAATACTATTGAACGTACCAACTCGCCACTGGCCTATCGGTAGGCAGGCCAAAGTCATGGGTCCATTGCGGAGTGCCATTGGACGGAAGTATCCAGAACGTGGAGTCGGATTCATTCGCTCGAGAGACGGCGATATCTTGCGATCCGTCCCCGTCGTAATCACCGGGTATCGGCAGATCGCCATCGATTCCCCATTGTACAAATCGAACGTGTCCGTCCCGTTCGAGAATCCAGTAGGTCATATCGATCCCTTCATATCGTAAAACGCAGAAGTCTGACCTGCCGTCGCCGTCGAAGTCCCCAGGGACGACGTAATCGAAGACGGTTCCCCAATCGATCAATTCGTAATCAACAGCAGCGTTGGGACCGTTGAGCGTCAGCCACTGCGGAGCCTGTCCCTCCAAAGCTCTAAGGTCCTGCAGGCAGAAATCAAACTTACCGTCGCCGTCGAAATCGCCCGGGTTCGGTACCCATTGGTCGATCGTTCCATATCCCCACGGAACCATCGTATTGATTCCGCTCGGGTTGTTCAGAGTTCCTTTATAGAAGTAATGGCATTGGCCGCCCTCTTCCGGACAGCGGTAGACGGCCGGATCGTCCTTACCATCGCCGTCGTAATCGCCAACAACTGACGAGTCATCACCGGTCACGCCAAAAGGTACGTAATGGACGGTGAAATCAGTGCTGTTCAGCCACCAAAATCCGGCTTCGTCCGGAGCTCCGGGCCGCCATACCGCGAGATCATCTTTTGAGTCTCCGTCGAAATCCCCTGAGACGACGAAATCGTCATGAGCCACGCCAAACTCGGCCGCCTGACCACCCTCGGCGCCGTTATAAGCGATATCCCATTGATAATCCCCA
>DAIOWA010000162.1:0-6277 GCA_036758705.1 Pyrinomonadaceae bacterium
TCCTTTGAGATCATCTCGACGAAGTTGTGTTCCAGCAGGATCTTTGTGTATCCCAGCCGCTCGCATTCATCGATGATCTCCTGCCAATACGCGAGAGCGACCTCCGAAGTCACCCTGAGCCCACCGACGATCGCGTGAATGTAGGCGTCGTGCTCCTCGAACTCTACGTCGTAGGGTTTGTTTTGTTCGTCCAACGCTTCTTATATATGCCAGAGTTGGGTGAATTTTCAAGTGCGACAGTCAATAAAATCACGGAACGAAGCCGTCTTGCTCCGATTCCCGTGATTCTCGATCCGTCAATGTCGGCTGATCTTGTAGTTCTTAAGGTGCCGCGGTGAATCCTACAAGCGGATTTCCGTAGAATGCGTCCTTCCACGCGTTTTTATCCCAAACGCCGTCCTGATCACCGAGGATCGTCACGGGAACGATCACCCGGTCGTTCCCAAGCTTGCTGCTAGCGGCAATTCCGTTGTCGAAATTTCCGCCCGGTTTAACCGTGAACTTGATCGTGCGTGCAAGTTTGTTATTCCAGAGGATCTTAAACTCGTAGTCGCCCGGATTCTTGTTCATCAGAAACTTCGGTCCGAACAATCCGTCGCCCTGCCCTGATTCGTCGTTGCCGTAGACGTTGTAGAACGTGCACACCATCCGATTCCACCGAGCCTTTTGCGGGATCGTTTCTTCGACGTAATGCGTCGTGCTGTTCTCGATATCCGGCGAGCAGCCCGGCGTTCCTATCTCGCGGCCTTCGAAGACGACCTTGCCGATCTCCTTGCCCTGGTAGAAGACATGCGGCTGCATTTTGAAATCGTCGCCGCGGATCCAGAAAGCAACGTTGAGATTGGTCAGCTTCCAACCGTAGACATCGTTCGGCATGAGATAGACATATCCGATCGGCAGGTTCCAGTCGTGGTCGATCCAATAGACGTGATGATTCACGACCTTCGGGCCGTACTCGTTACTTTTCGCCTTCATGACCTTCGCCTTGCCTGTGAAGATCGTTGAGTCGGTCCCGGCAAGTTCGTTGCGCATCTTTATGGTGAACGTGATCGGTCCGGTGTAGGTGGAACCTTTCTCCTCGCCGATATCGCGACCACCGCAGCTCGTCTTCCACCAGGAACCCTTCTGGATCACTCCGGTGCTGCAATCGAACGTCACCCACTTCGGAGCACCCGGATAACCGACCTCAACATAGAGCTGTGCACCGCTTTCAAGCGGGCCGTTGACGCGAAAATCGAGACTCGGGAGCCATGTCCAGATGTCGTAATTCCCTTTCTGATTGTTGACGGTGTAGGCCGTCAACTGTACGCGATCTTTGATGATCGTCGGCTGATCTTGTGCGAAGACTGCGCTGAGCGTGAATGCAAAAGCGAAAACAAGGCAAACAAGTCGAAATGTAACTTTCATTTTCTCTCCTGGATTAACGGACGAACGTCGCGCCCGAGTTTCTACTGAGAGAATCGCGAATAGAGTCGAAAAGCGGACAACCGATCTCGATCAAATAAAAAAGGCCCCGTCGAAACGGAGCCGTCATTTCAGGAGTAAATTTAAGGTCTTATTTCATCTGCGCCTTTGCTGACAGCAGTTCGTTTCGCGACGTCTGGCCGGCAGTTGTGATCGCCGAGAGATAGTTAACGCCACCGACGTTCTCAAAGATCAATTCAGTACGATCGGCGACCGTCCGCGAATCAGCTACCATCGTATCGAAGACCATCGACTTCTCACCGCGGATTATCAGCAGTGAAGGTGAATCCACCGTGTTCGGTGTTCGCTCGACCGTATACTCGCCAGCGGCGAACGACGTTCCGTTAATAACAAAATCATCTGCTACAAAGAACTTAAGGGTAGTACCCGGCTCGACCTGGGCTCCAACATTTGCGATTGCACCGATCGAAAGAACCAACGCCGCAACCATCAATTTCACATTAAATTTAGACATCGTATTATCGCTCCGAAAAAGTTTGTATTTATGACCATGCCACGGAAGAGGATCAAATTGCGATCAACGTCCAGTCAGAAGTATCGCCCATTCGAACCGCCCCGAACGTCAGGATTGTCAGCGCGAAGGTAAAGTTCTGTCAGTCATTCGTAAACTCACGTCAAAAAAGATCGCGTCCGCCAGTTAGCGAGGATCGGCGGACACGAAGAACGGCATTTTCTCAAATGCCCAGTTAGGGAGTGTTTAGTCAACGATCTGCAAGATCGAGCTAAGGACATTTCCGAGCACGTTCAGGCCCGTGTTCGTCCGATAACCGTATCTGTAAGTACTATTGATCCCATCCTGGTATCCGCGCTGGAAGCCCTGCTGGAAATAGTACTGATATTGATCTCGCGCTACGCCGGACTGATAGCCGTAGCTGCCCGAGCGATAGACGTTGTCGTTGTAGTAATAGTTATCGCTGCGATCATATCGTCTGTCCCGTACACCGGCGTTGTAGCCCTGTCGATAGCCCTGATTTACCGCGTTCTGCAGCATCTGATATTGACGCTGATCGTAGTTGTAGTACGTTCCGCCCCGGTTCACGCGATACCAACCCACGCGACGACCGTTATTCCTGTTTCGGTAGTTGTTTCCGTATCGCGACGCCCGCTGATACTCGGCGTACTCCTGCTGCGCACGGCGCTGGGCCTGCTGCCAGTCTCGGTAATCACGCGATGATCGCGTCCGCTGATAGTCGCGATACTCTTCCTGAGCATTACGCTGCGCCCGCTGCCATTCGCGATACTCCTCGTTTTGATTCTGCGCGGTAACTGTCTGCGCACCCGCGAGAATTGCAAAAGCGAATCCGCCAACTGCCAACGTTCTTCCAAATTTACCTAACTTCATAATTCCTCCTTGCACCCGCTTCGCATCTTCTATGGATTTGGAGAGTGCGAAGCCCTTGAATAAATTTGAGATGACCGAAATTCGTCCGGTTTGGCATCCTGCCCTGATACTCGCAACGAGCGTGCCGAATTGCTATTTATTGTGTTTAGAAGAGTTAGGCGAACCTTTTCTATGAGAGAAGGCTCCGCAGATCGGCCCAAATGCCCTAATGATCAGGCGGTTTTTCGGCGTTGTTCGAGGTGAATGTGGATGGATCTGTGACAGTCTGTACTGAAACCTGGATATTCAGCCTAACGTCAATTGCTGGTTTGATTTAGAGCTACGCAGCGGCGCCGTTGGCGACCAGGGTTGGATATTTTCCGGACCAGCAGGCGTTGCACGTCGAACCGCCATCGATCCCGATCGCTTCGAGCATACCTTCGAGCGAAAGGTACCCGAGCGAATCGGCTCCGATGTATTCGCAGACCTCTTCGTTGGTCATGCGGCTCGCGATAAGATCTTGTCGATGCGGTGTGTCTACGCCGTAATAGCAGGAATGAGTCGTGGGCGGGCAGGAGATGCGGACATGAACTTCCTTTGCCCCTGCCTCGCGGACCATCTCGACGATCTTCTTCGATGTCGTCCCGCGCACGATCGAGTCGTCGACGAGAATGACCCGCTGGCCTTCGATCAGATCTTTTACAGGATTCAATTTCAAACGGACACCGAACGACCGAATCGACTGCGATGGTTCGATGAATGTGCGGCCGACGTAGTGATTGCGGATAATTCCCTGCCGGAAATTGATGCCGGATTGTTTGGCATAACCGATCGCCGCAGCCACCCCTGAATCAGGAACGGGCACGACAATATCTGCATCGATCGGGTGTTCAAGCGCGAGCTGTTTGCCCATCTTGTGGCGCGATTCGTTTACCGAACGTCCAAAAATTATCGAGTCAGGCCGCGAGAAATAGACGTGTTCAAACGTGCAGACCGACGTTGCCTTTGCCTCGAACGGCCGCCGCGACTCGACTCCGTCAGCGTCGATGATAAGCATTTCGCCGGGTTCGACCTCGCGAACATATTCTGCATCGATCAGGTCGAACGCACACGTTTCCGATGCGACGCACCACGCATCGCCGACCTTGCCGAGATTCAACGGACGAAAGCCTCGCGGATCGCGCACGACGATAAGTTTTTCAGGCGTGAGAAACAGCAGTGAGAACGCTCCTTCCGTATCCTTCAGAACCGTTTCGACGGCCTCGACAATATCCTTCGCCGGCTTCCGAGCGATGCTGTGCAGGATCGTTTCGGTATCGGAGGTCGAAGAGAAGATCGCTCCTTCCTTTTCGAGGATTGCCCGCCGTGCGGCCGCAAACGGCAGATTCCCGTTATGACAAACCGCGATATCACCATGCTGGCACGTGACAGCGAACGGCTGAACTTCCTTGATAGTGTTCCGTCCGCTGGTCGAATATCGCGTATGCCCGATCGCGCTCGAGCCGACCAGCCTGGTCAGCACCTCTTCGTTGAGAACGTCCGCTACAAGCCCCTGAGCCCTAAATTGATGAAGATCCGTGCCGTCGCTCGACACGATCCCGCAGCCTTCCTGCCCGCGATGCTGCTGCGCAAACAGCCCCAACTGCGTCAGCGTCGATGCCTCCGCGTGCCCGAAGATGCCAAAAACACCGCACTCTTCGTGAAACTTGTCCAGGATCAGATCCATTACTTCCATTCTGCCACAAAAGAAAATTAGCCACGAATTTCACAAATTGCACTAATTCGCTTTCGACTTAGATTCGTGAAATTCGTGAAATTTGTTGCTAATTTTATTCCGCGGGCAGCACGCGACCGCGGCATTCGCCGAAGCCGATCCGTCGGAAGCCTTCGCGTTCGCAGAAGCCTTTCATTATCACTTCGTCGCCGTCTTCGAGGAAACGTCGGGTCTCGCCGGACGGCAGGTCGATCGGCTCGGTGCCGCGCCAGGTGCGTTCGAGCAGGCATCCGCGTTCGTGTTTTTCAGCGCCGCTGACGGTGCCCGATGCGATCAGGTCACCGGTCTGCAGATTGCAGCCGTTCGACGCGTGGTGCGTCAGCATCTGGCCGACGGTCCAGTAGAGATCTTTCGTGTTCGAGCGCGAGATCAGGTGCGGCTCAATGCTCTCGTTCCGCATCTTCTCGGTCTGGATATAGACCTCGAGATTAATGTCGAGCCCGCCGAATTTTTTATTGTTCTCGTCGCTCAGATAACCAAGAGGCTGCGGATCGTCCGGATCACGTTCAAACGCGGGCGTACGGAATGGTGCGAGAGCCTCCATCGTTACGACGAACGGCGAGATCGTGGTCGCGAAATTTTTTGCAAGGAACGGCCCGAGCGGCTGGTATTCCCACGCCTGTATATCACGAGCGGACCAATCGTTCACCAGACACATTCCGAAGATGTGTTCTTCAGCGTTGCCGATTGAAATCGGCGTTCCAAGCTCGTTCCCCTTCCCGACAAAAAATCCAAGCTCCATCTCGTAATCGAGATTCTTCGCCGGAATAAAAACCGGTGGCTTCTCCGCATCGCTCCGGTTCTGCCCGTGCGGCCGCTTGATGTCCGTCCCCGAGACCACAATGCTCGACGCCCGCCCGTGATACCCGATCGGCACGTACTTGTAATTCGGCATCAACGGCGCATCCGGTCGAAACATAGACCCGACATTCGTGGCGTGGAAGATCGAGCAATAGAAGTCGGTGTAGTCTCCGATCAGTGCGGGCTGCTTGAACGTGACACTGCTTAGCGGGACAAGATGCTTGCGCACAACTGATACCCGTTCGTCATCCGCGTCCTCACGAAGCAAACCTACAAGGCCGTCACGGAGAGTCACCCCTTCTGCCACCATTCCCGCCACCGGATTCAAGCAAGCAAAGTGGAAATACGGCTCGTATTCCTTGCGGTCCTTTGGGAAACACTCGTCTAAGAGTCCCAGTTTTACTAACTGCTCAAGATCAACTACATAATCACCAATAATGACTCCGATGATTTCGCGGGAGCGATCATCGCCCGTTCTGAAAAACATACAAAACGGTAAATTCTGTATCGGAAAATCCGCATTCGGGTCGTTGGCTGATTCGACCCAGCTTTTCAGGTTCGGATCGTGGGTTTCGTTGATCTCGTACATAGTTCCTCAGGAGCATGCCACACAGGCGGAAACACGACCGTTAGGGAGTGTGTCCACGTTGGCTACGGGGTGCCGTCGGACATACCCGCCCAACTAGCTAGCTCGGACACACTCGCTTACGTTCGTGTTTCCGCCTTTAGAGCAATCCCATCGCTTCTAGATCTGCGATCGGTTCGTCGAATGAGCAGGAGCCGAAGGAGATCATCCCTTTCTGCCGGAGCCAGCCGAGGTGGGCGTTGCTTAGGGCGTGGCCGTCGCGCCAGTCGACACCGAGTTCGGTAAAGTGAAACGCCTCTTCAAACTCCTC
>DAIOWA010000163.1:0-6265 GCA_036758705.1 Pyrinomonadaceae bacterium
GCGGTAGACTGCCATATCAGCCTTCCCGTCGCCGTCGTAATCAGCAGGCACCGGAACGTCCGACGCGATGCCCCACTCGGTCGAACTAGCTCCACCATTCGAGCCCATCACCCACCAGGTCCCATCCCGATAAACAGCATGATCCGTCCGGCCATCCCCATCATAATCCGCCGCCACTACCCTATCCGTCGCCACGCCCCACTGAACCTCCCCCGTGTACCCTTCTTCAGACCCATAAACATACCAATTCCCCTCACCAGGCCGATACACAGACGTATCCGCCTTCCCATCGCCATCGAAATCGAATGGAACGTTACCGAGTCGGAATGGTTTTACATTTCTCAGCACATAATATCTTCCGCCCCAACTGAGGCCAAATATATCGCGGTCGCCATCTGAATCCAGATCCCCCGGTAGGGCCGTTGGAAGCGGCCCTCTGTATGGCAAAATATCGGTCGCGTCTACAAAACGAGCCCCGCCAGCGTTCAAATATAAATGGCTTTCGGAGGTATAGGAAGATGTAACTACATCGAGTCTTCCATCAGAATTGAAGTCCGCTGAAAATGTCCAGATCGTCCAACCATTCTCACCATCCGCAAAGGGTTGAGGAATGCTGGCCGAAGAATCTCTAAAAGTTCCATTCCCATTATTCAACAGCAACTGGAGCTTTCCACTGTTGTAGGCTGCTTGTACGACGCTCAACAAAAGGTCCTTAAGGCCGTCATTGTTAAAGTCAGCGACCTCGACTCCCACAGTTCCCCAAGTCGTGCCGCCGATCCTCGGAGGCAGGATTTCGTGAGTAGCCTCTGAAAAAAAGCCGGAGCCATTATTAATAAGTATTGTGTCCCTTAATCCGCCTTCGTTAGGGCCGGAGCCATTATGAGCCCCCAGGAATAGATCGGAGTCGCCATCGTTGTCTACGTCCATGAAAGCGCTCGCGGTGTACTTCCGCTGCCGACTCGTAACGAATTCGGGAAGGCGCGAGGTGTTAGCTATGAAATGCCCGGTTCCATCGTTGATGTAAAGTTCAGGCCCATAGTCGCATCCGCATCCGATATTTGCTAGGTACAGGTCAATGTCGCCATCGCCCTCGATATCCGCCGCAGTTACATCATGAGTCCCCGCGCTCTTTTGCGGCAGACGAGTCGAGGTTTCATCCGCGAGTCCGGTTGCGGTTTGGATCAGCAACTGACTTTGCCCGCCGGGAAATGGTGGTTGATCAAAGCCGTGATCGCCGATGAAAAAGTCCTTCTTTCCATCGCCATTAAAATCGGCAACTGCAAAACCTCTTGGATGTCTCGTTTGGAAGGTTGGAGGGTCGAGCACAGCGCTTGTCGCATTTTCAAACTGACCCTGACCATTGTTTCGTAAGGCATACGTCGGACCCGGATTTGCGTTGAACCGGAAGTCCAGAACGTCCAGATCACCATCCAAATCAAAATCAAAAAGCCTTCCCGCGCTCGTGTCTACGTTCATTAGATCAATCTGAAATGGTTCCAGCACGAAATAAGGCCCTTGGTCAACAATAGACGTTCGCATCCATCTCGGGTCGTTTGCATCCGCCTGGGTTGAGGTGCCTAACTGCAGACTGAGTGCGTTGCCGCTTGTATCCGCAGTGCTTTGGCCGGAGCCTTCCGACAGCATCCACTGTGCGATCAAATTTGGCGTTCCTGAACTAAGCTGTACCGACGAATTTGTCGATAGCTCGGCGCCGCTCAATGGCCTATTCCAAACTCTCGCCTGGCGAATATATCCGATGAAATTGCAGCAGTTTTCTCCACCGAATCCCTGGATCCCGCCGCCGACCGTAAACGGCACATCCGCTCCCGCAGGTGGTCCAACACTGAAATTGGATGCAATCTCCTGACCATTTATGAATAGCTTCAACGTGTTGCCCTCAGTAGTTCCCGCAACATGCAGCCACTGTCTGAGCGGAAGCGGATTCGGGGAAACGGCCGACCGGAAAGATCCTGGCTGGCCGGTACTTTGCACATAATCAAGTTTGCCTTCGCCGTTGATGCCCAGGACGTAGTGCAGGAATGGGTCAGAGCTCGCCGAGCCATTCACCTTACCTAGGAGAATGGAATAACCGGAGTGAGCCGTTGAAACATATACCCATGCCTCAAGCGTGTACTGATTGCCAAGATTAAGCAGTGGCGATTGGTCGGCGACTAATACGTCATTGTCCTGGAACTGAAGAACAAAGTCCTGAGGTGCGGGACCGGAGCCTCCAGCGGCTGAACTTTTCTGATCCGACAAAAGAAGCGACAAAGCAAGTATTACAGTAATCACATAGCAAGGTTTCATAGGATCGGTTTCTCTACTGATTCGAAAGTATGCGTAGACACCTAGCTCAATAGCCACTCGGAGGAGTTCGAAACGACAAACAGCCTTCGCGGTTTGGCGATGATGTTTGTGTTTTGCTGGGCGTTTCGAGTTGGAGTCTACAATATCTGCCTACACCGTATTGGATATAGCATCATCGAAAATCTTTCACCGTTTCCGAAATAATCGTCAGATGGAGCCTTCCGACCAAGGTAGTCCCAAACCCCTGGGTAGACCAATACGCATATATGCGTATAATGTGACGAAAGTTCTAACAGCCTTGGATTGCGTTCAAGACAAAATGACGAAGCTTACAGACTCCGAGTGGAATCGTATTCTGCGTTCAATTGAGGTGCTGAATTCCGGGATCGAAACCGAAAGTTTAGCAAAGCGGCTGATCGCCTCAACGACGAACCTGATAGCGAATGACATAACTTCGTATGAGGCGTTTGCTAATACGGGCGACTATATCGGGATCATCGTCTATGATCCGATCGAATCGGTTTCCCATGAACACCTTGAGGCGTATTATCGTTATCTCGAAGAACACCCGCTTTTTACCGAGGTCTTCGTGCAAGGCCAACTCCCCGCAAAACCTTTGGTAGATACGGCACTGGTTCCGGGTTTCGAAAAGACACGCATTTACAATGAATACTACCAACCGGTCAAAGTCGATCATCAATTGTCACAAGCGTACAAGGTAAACGACGACGCATTTGTGACGTGCGCGCTCAATCGCACAAGGCGTGCGTTCAACGACGCTGACCGTGAGATGGTCCGTCTGTTTCAGCCGCAAGTGGCTGCGGCGATCAGGAATTCGTGGCTGTTCGATAAGGTAAGAATGAATGAGCAAAGTGCAATGAATGTCCTCGATCTAAAGGGTGTCGGAGCCATTCGACTTGGGCTGAAAGGCGGGTTGGAGTTTATTAGCAGAGGGGCCGTTTCCATCCTTAATAGATTCTTTAACGGCCAGAAGTTCGCGGCGAATGGATTGCCTGAAACGCTTTCGCGTTGGGCGTTATCGGCACTTCGATCGCGTGACGAACTTGCTCCGCCTGATCGATTCGAGATGGCGACGGACTCCGAAAAACTAAGCGCGGAAGTTTTGTTGGACCAGGGAACCGGCGATCTAACGATCATCTTCGATGTAACAGCTGTAATGAACGCCGCAAGACTCGAACGGCTGGGGCTAACGAAGGCCCAGGCGAAAGTCCTGTATTGGATAACGCTGGGCAAAAGCAATGAGCAGATCGCGGAAATATGCGGTTCGAGCCCGCGAACCGTCCAGAAGCACATCGAAAATATTTGCGACCGGCTCGGGGTCGACAATCGAACATCCGCGGCGATGATCGCCTGCTCGACAAAATAAATTATTTCGAAAACATTGGATCAGCAGACTTGGTGGGCGGAGGTTATTTTGGTGACCTTGCCGCGGGAGATGAAGATGATGGTTGAGCCGGGGCTGCCGGGATCGGGGAATTCGTAGGTCCAGATCGTAGCGCCGGTTTCGTCGTCGGACTTGGTGAATTTGGTGCCGAGGCGGCGGCGGACGTTGTGTTCGGTGTCGCCGACCTTGATACCTGAGACGGAGTATTTTGGGGACGTTATCGCGAAGCTTTTTACTTCGAAAGTCTTTCTGTTTTTGCTGTCGCCGTCCATGAAATAGAACGTGGCTCCGTCGAAATCGACGGTTTTCTCGCGGCCGCCGATGCACTCTTCTCTTGTCGCCTTGCCGTCCTTCTTCGGCTTGCCGAGCGCTTTTGTTACCTGTGC
The DNA here is from genome assembly GCA_036758705.1 of Pyrinomonadaceae bacterium. Lineage (GTDB taxonomy): Bacteria > Acidobacteriota > Blastocatellia > Pyrinomonadales > Pyrinomonadaceae > OLB17. Next base: position 4,099 of record DAIOWA010000163.1, read on the forward strand.
GAACGTCGAGTCCAGGCCGATGCCGTTGATCTTTAGCTTTGCCGGATTCGTCGTTTGGGCGTAGGTGCTTGCCGCCAGTATCAGTCCGAGCGTTCCTAGAGTTACCAGTCTCATGTATTGATTGACGGTTTGGTGGGAGATTTTTGCCTTTTCATCTTGTTCTTCTTGTTCTGTGGTTACGATTTCGGAGAACCACTGAACAAGAGGAATAGGAAGAACAAGATGAACAAAGAAGGAAGAGACTCGGCTTCTGAGCGAGCTAACCACAGAAAACACAGAAAGCACAGAAAACGCGGAACAGAACGGAATCATTCATCATGACCGATGAAGGGGAAAGTTGTTGATGGTCGGTGGGGTGGGAAATAGAATTTAGGTTGCCCCGCTTGTCAGAGAGCGATCTGCCCACGGCCTGCCCAATCTTTAAGAATACGGAGCCCGCGCACACGGCTTATGAGAACGAAATTTGTTCTAGCATTCCTCGCTGTTTTTATCGCATTTATTTCTGTTTCGGCACAGGACGTTCAGAACGTGACGATCAAGGTCGCGGTGGTGGATAAGGACCTGAACGTGAAGAACGTGCCAAAGTTTCTGCTGACGGTTGCGAAGAAAGACAACGCGTTTGCGGAGTGGAAGGTCGCGACGGGTTTTGACGGAGTGGCCCGTTTGACGCTGCCGTCGGGTGAGTATGTCGTGACGTCGAAGGATGCGTTGCAGTTCGGTGAGAGCTCGTACGCGTGGTCCGTGAGTTTCAATATCACTGAAGATGCGGTGACCGTCGTCGAACTCAGTAACGACAACGCGAAGGTCGCGGCGGGTTCGAGCGGTCCGCGTAGGCGTGTGAGCGAGGCGGCTGAATTATTTAAGACGCTGCGAAACGGAGTCGTGACGATCGAAGGTGAGCTTGCGGCGGGAACGGGATTTGTGTTCGACGAACGCGGACTCGTGCTGACGAATCATCACGTGATCGAAGACACAAACGACATCCGCGTGAGGTTCGATCGGAAGACGGCCGTGCGTGCGAGGCTGATCGCAAAGGACGTCGAACGCGATCTTGCTGTGCTGCAGATAAATCTGTCGGCGTTTGCGGATAGTCACGTGCTGCCGCTAGCGAAAACGGACGGGCCGGAGCCGGCGGTGATCGTCGGCGAACACGTTTTCTCGATCGGGAGTCCGGCGAATCAGGACAAGATACTGACGGCCGGGATTGTGAGCAAAATCGAGCCTAGGTCGATCATTTCGGACATTTCGTTCGGCAAAGGTAGTGCCGGTGGTCCGCTGTTCAATTCGGTCGGCGAGGTAGTCGGGATCACGACGTTTCGCGTTGAGGAGCGTGAAGGATTGAAGAAGGATGACGTGAAGGATTCGGACTTCGCGGGCATAATTCGGATCGAGGTAGCCGAACTGCTGATCGCAAAGGCTCGCGAGATCGTTGCGACGAAGGGTACTCCGTCCGCCGAGCTGATGCCGTATCTTCCCGACGGCTTGTTCCCGATCGAGACGATCAAAACCTCGCTAACGTCACCGCAGTTCGCGTCGAGCCAGTATGTGTCGGACGTGAAGGATTATCAGGTGCGGTATATGACGCCGGTCTATAAGTTTTACATGATCGAGAAGGACCGCATCGAATCGCTGAAGATCCGCGAGCGGCGGAATAAGGATAAGGGAAAGCTCGACGCGGGCGAGATGTTCAAGGACCTGCGCGTGTGGAAGGAATATGCGGGCGAGCTTGCCCCGGGCGTCGATATCCTTGCCCTGCCGGAGACGACCGCGACGATGAAGTCGATGGCGCTGAGCGCGATCACGAATATGACCGTCGGATATTCGACGCCGCTGGATCACAAGTACAAGGCGGACTTCTCACAGATGAAGCTGCTGTGCGACGGCAAGGAAGTCACGCCCGTCCGCCGCACGAAAACCGAGATCGCCCGCGACCTGCAGAATTATTACAAGACGAAAAAGCGATATACCTACGCGGGAGTTTATACGTATCCGTACGAAGTCTTCGCCCCAGGCCGATGCTCAGAGATGGTCGTGCACGTTTTCTCAGAGGAAGATATCGAAACCCCGATCGTCAGTACCGTGACCGATGCGATCAAGAATCGGATATGGAATGACTTTGCGGATTTTCGGTCGCAGTCCCGGTGAGTTTCTAACGCAAAGTTTCTTA
>DAIOWA010000164.1:0-6238 GCA_036758705.1 Pyrinomonadaceae bacterium
TACGGCGCAGAGGCTGGGCGATCTCACCCGGGCTGAGCACGGAGGTCGCCACCTGATAGAGGAGCGGCTGGAATACGTGGTGATTCTTGCGGTCGATGAGCGTGACGCTGACCGGCTTGTTTGCGAGAGCCGAAGCCGCCCACAACCCGCCAAATCCACCGCCGATGATAACTACCCTGGGATCGTTGTTCATTTGAACACCTCCACCTTGTTACGCGTGAGCCGTTGCCTGTGAATGTCGATGATCCGACATACTTTGCACACAGCGACCTCGCCACTGAAATATCGTCCCGTACCTTTGATTATGGCACGTCCATAAGTAAAGACGTTCAACCCGGTATGCTTGTGACTGAGTATGTACACACGGCAGCTTTTTGTAATGTCTTCAACGCTTAGTCTCAGCGTCGCAAGAAATCCAACAAAGTTCTTTGTTTGTAATGGTTTAGGCGTATTGACGACTTAGGGCTATTGGTATATTCTGTCCACCTAAACCGATAAATTCTTCACGACCCCAGACATTGGTACAACGGTGTACAAGTGTTCGTGATCATCCAGCAGCTTTAGAATCAGGGAGGAAACCGAACATTATGATGTTTGTCAGAAGCACTCTTTTTAGATGTGTTGCGATCGCGGCATTCGCGCTCTTGCCGGTCGCCGCGGTGGCTCAGTCAAGGCCGGAGCCTGTGGGCGATCCGAAGTTGGTAATGACCATTGAGGAGTACGTGCCGAAATCGACGCTCAAGGTTCCGGAACATCCGGTCACGCGGGCGAAATATCCGATCATCGACGTTCACAATCACCAGAGCCTGACGCCCGACCCCGCACGGCTCGCGCAGATCGTCAAGGATATGGACGCTCTCAACCTTTACGCGATGGTGAACCTGAGCGGCAGGAGCGGGAAAGAACTTGCCGAGGGCGTGAAGAACACTAAGGGGAAATATCCGACGAAGTTCATCGTGTTTGCCAACCTAAACTTTGAAGGGATCGACGAGCCGGGTTACAGCGAGAAAGCGGTCGCTCAGCTTGTCGAAGATCACAAGAACGGCGCCCAGGGCGTGAAGATCTTCAAGAGCTTTGGGATGACCGTGATGGACAGCAAAGGTAAACGCGTGCCGGTGGATGATCCGCGGCTCGACCCGGTATGGGATAAGTGCGGTGAACTCGGCATTCCGGTGCTGATCCACACGGCCGAGCCCGCGACGTTTTTCGATCCGCAGGATAAATACAACGAACGATGGCTGGAGTTGAAGCAATTCCCCGACCGAGCACGTCCGCCTGAGAGATATCCGACGTTCGAACAGTTGATAACGGAGCAGGAGAATCTTTTCCGCAAACATCCGAAGACCAATTTCATCAACGCCCACCTCGGATGGTTCGGCGGCGACCTGGTTCGGCTTGGCAAACAGCTCGACCGTTTTCCGAATGTCGTCACCGAGATCGGTGCGGTTATTGCCGAACTCGGCCGCCAGCCGCGGTTCGCTCGGGAGTGGTTCATCAAGTACCAGGATCGCGTACTATTCGGTAAGGATATCTGGCAGCCGTCGGAATATCACGTCTATTTTCGAGTGCTCGAAACGTCGGACGAATACTTCGATTACTACCGAAAGCGTCACGCGTTTTGGAAAATGTACGGACTGAATCTGCCCGATGAGGTTCTGAAGAAGCTTTACTACAAGAATGCTTTGAGGATCGTTCCGGGGATCGATAAGAAGGCGTTTCCGAAGTAGGTGGGATCGAGGTTTAGCGTCATCGAAGCGGGCTGCGGCCCGCTTTTTTCATTAAGAGCCAACGTATTTTGCGTAAAGCGACCGCGCTGCTGAAATATCGTCCGTGCCTTTGATTATGGCACGTCCATCGGTGAAGACGGTCAACTCGGTACCGTTGTGACTGAAGCGGAGAAGATACTCGTTGACGCGGACATCGCGGAGCGGTGCGAGCTTTTCGGCGAGGCCTTTCAGATCAATGTTCGTCGCGTTCGGTGGAGCGATCTGGACGGCGTCGCGGCCGCAGAGGACGGCGGCGAATTCTTGCGAATCGGCGTCGAGGAATTCGAACTGTCGTTTGCCGCATGCGATGCAATCGGGATTCGGCCCGGCGAGCTTTATCTTTCGCCAGTCATTCTGCCAGACGTCGATCTGCATCAGCGATCGGTGGAGTGCATCGCGGTTTCCGGTGAGGAGTTTGATAGCCTCGGCGACCTGAACCGCTGCGATGCTGGAGATGATCGGCATTATTACGCCGGCGGTGTCGCAAGTCGGCGCCGAACCGGCGTCGGGCATTTCCTCGAACACGCAACGAAGGCACGGAGTTTCGCCCGGAATGACGGTCATCATCGTGCCGTAGCTCGAAACCGCGGCCCCGTAGATCCAGGGCGTGTCGTGCTTTACGCAGGCGTCGTTGACGAGATAGCGGACCTGGAAATTGTCGGTGCCGTCGATGACGATGTCGCAGCCGTCGATGAGCGATTCGATGTTGGAGTTGTTTACATCGGCGACGTGTTCCTCGACGGTGATCTCGGAGTTGATCTCCGCGATCCTGCGTTTGGCCGCGATGGCTTTCGGCAGGCGGTCGATCGCGTCCTGTTCTTTATATAACGTCTGCCGCTGTAGGTTGGTGAACTCGACGAAATCACGATCGACGATCCTCAGCGTCCCGACTCCCGCACGCGCCAGCATCTCAGCATGCGACGCTCCGAGGGCTCCGGCTCCGACGAGGAGTACGCGAGAATTCATCAGCCGCTCCTGGCCTTCTTTGCCGATCTCGCGGAAGAGTATTTGTCTGCTGTATCGGTCGTTCACGTACTTAGAGGATAGCAAAACAACGCATACAGTGTATGTTAGGATAGAGTTGTATGACGCTGGACGCTGTACAAACCGTACCTCTAACCCAATGGGAAGATGGCTCGATCCGGGTCAGGGATACGCGTCTATTAGTGGACATGATCATCTACGCACACAAGCGTGGTCTATGTCCCGAGGAGATCTACGATTCGTTTCCATCGTCGTCTTACACGGTCGCGGATATCTACGCCGTGATCGCCTATTATCTGTCGCACAAGTCGGAGATCGACTCATATCTCGCCAACAGAGAAACTGAATCCGAAGCGGCCTGGAAAAAGATCGAGAGCGACCCGAAGCATCTCGCATTTCGTTCCGAGCTAAGAAAACGTAAGGAAGATTATTTGAAGAACGGTTCCTGATGAAAAAGATCCTTGCCGATCAGAATTTCACAGGAGCTATCCTTGAAGGATTGCGTTTGCGTGTGCCCGAACTGGATATTGTTCGCACGGAAGACTTAGGTATCAAACGTTTTCGAGATGAGCAGATCCTGGAATGGGCGGCGGAAAACGAGAGATTGATCCTAACGCATGACGCAAAGACTTTTGTGCGTGCCGCGTATGAGCGTCTCGCGGCTGGAATGAACTTCAGCGGAGTTGTCTTGGTTCCAGCGAGTTTATCGATAGGAAGTGCCGTCGACGAGCTCATTATTTTGATCGACTGCACCTCCGACGAGGAACTTCACAACCGCGTAATTCGGTTGCCGCTCTAATCAAACAGCTTCGAGATCAAATTCCCGAAGCTTCCCGCACGTTCTTCATCAAACTTCATATTGCCGCTCCGCCTTGCCATCATTTCGAGTCGGCGTTGTTCGTCGCGGATGCGGGATCGTTCGTCTGCCATCGAGATCTTTTCTTTTTCGCGTGCGCGGTCGAGTCCGCCTTTTTCGATGAATTCGATGATCTTCGGCAGTTCGCCGGCGTCGAACCATACTCCGTGCTGTTTGCACATATCTATTATGATGCCGGACGAGCGGGCGAAATTGCTGCGGTTCATTAGTTGAGTGCAGTCAGGGCAAGGGACGTATGAGATCGTCGGAGGGTCGGGATTCTCGTGTTTGTAACTTCCTGCGAATCCGAGTACCGAAGCCTGTTTCTCGTGGTCTGCACAGAGGTTTTCGAACGCATCCGCCGCCGACCAGAATCCGCCGCATCGCTCGCATTCGCGGATGTGAACTTCTCCGATCTTCAGCGATTGAAGTTTGACCTTGCATCGCGGACAATCGCCTGCGTTCGCGTCATCGAGGAGTTCGGCGGCGTGAGCGGTCGCTCCGCAATGGCCGCAGAATTTGCTGCCGAGAAACATCATTCCCATGCACTTCGCACATCCGACGGTCTTTAGCCGCGATGAGCAGAATTCGCAGTTCGTCTTATCGCTCATCACGGCACCACCGCAGTTGGGACAATTGAGTGCTTCGGGTTGGTTCATAGGTTTAGTTTCTTTTTTACGGCGGCGGTCATCGCTTCGAGCGGAGCTTCGCGTCCCGTCCATATGCGGAACTGCTCGGCTCCTTGCGCGATCAGCATTTCGAGTCCGCCGAGCGTCTGCACACCGGCTTGTTTTGCTTCGCGGATCAGTTGGGTCTTGATCGGGTTGTAGACGAGATCGTAGACGAGTTTCACGCCGGTGAGCTGATTTGCGGTCGCGATCGTTTTGTCCTCCGTGTCGCCCTTCGTCCCGAGCGGTGTGCAGTTGACGACAATGTCGAAGTCTCGAAAATCGTCGGGCAAAGTTTCGATCTGAACATTGAAGCTCTCGGCGAGGCTTTTGGCTTTCGATGTGTCGCGGGCGAAGACGGTAACATTCGCGTGCTGTTCCGTCAGGGTATGGACACATGCTCGGGCGGCTCCGCCCGCGCCGACGACAGCGACCTTCGCGTTGTTGAGATCCCCGTAGACGTTCTTTAAAGGAGCGATAAATCCGGGGGCGTCGGTATTGTAGCCGAAGAGTTTGCCGTCCTCGATCTTCACCGTATTGACGGCGCCGATCTTTTCCGCCGTTTCGTCGATGCCGTCGAGGAGAACAATGATCGCTTGCTTATGCGGGTTTGTTACGGAGAAGCCACCGAAGTTGAGGTCGATCTCGCGAGTTCCGGGCCGCACCATTCGCTTGATGAAGGCGTCAAGGTCAGCGACTTGGAGCGGAACGAACACACGATTTTCGCGGGCCGATCTGAATCCTGCATTGTGCATCCAGGGTGAGATGGAGTAGCTCGTGTTCCCGGCGACAATACCGTGTACTTTCGTTTCGAGATTGAGATCTTTGATGCGGAAGACGTTTGCCAGATCATCTGCCGTGATCTGTCCGGGAGCCGTCGCGTCGCTATCGTCGAGAGCGGCGTACGTCATAAACGCCCCGCGAGCGGGTCCGAGGATCCGCGTGATCTTTCCCGCTTCTCCCATTGAGATCGGGATGACCGTTCGCTCTTCACGTGCCGCCGTTTCGAGAAGTTTCCACGCGGAGGTAGTGTCGGTGATGTCGCTCGCGTACGCGGCGATCTTTACGATCCCGTCGCCGAGATCGGCTAGTTCGAAAAACGCGGGCCGCAGATCGTTTGGTGGATCGTTGAAGAAGTGAGCCGAGCGGATGACCTTGGTTTCGTCGAATCTGAACGGGAAATTAATGTCGGCTTCGAGATCGATGAGAATGTCGCGTCCTTCGAGCTCGGGCAGAGCCTTTTTCCAGAACATCAGCCGAGCGTTCAATGGCAGTACTCGCATTCCACCTTGCTCGCTGGGCCGGTATGTCAGCAGATAGGTCTTGCCGATCACCGGCAAGTTCTCGATCACCGTGTCGATCTGATCCGGATTCAGGCAATCGAACCTCAACTCGATCACATCGCCGAGTAGTTCGGCGGCCGCGATCTTTGTGAACAGATCGTCCGCGTTCCTGGCGCAAAGTGAAATGCAGATCTTCATTTTTGGGTTCCGAACAAACTGAAAACGAAAAACTGAAAAGTGAAAATTCTATGCCGGTTCTCTCGGATTATCGGTTGACGGAAGACTGACGACGAAGCTGAGCGTTGCGATCAGGCATGCGATCGTGCCGACGGCGGTGGCGACGACGATCAGAGTTTGTCCGCTTTGTTTTATGCCGATGCCGGTCAAGGCCCAGGCTATCGCGAGCGGGTAAAGGTAGTTATTCAACCGGATGCGAACGATGACCGCAAGTGCTGCCGCAAGCAAGATCAGGCCGATGCCTAGCCACATCCATGCGGTCGCCGAAAGCGAAATGTTCCAATGGACCAGCAGGACCGCAAAGTTTACGAGCGTTGCGGCAGTCACCCAGCCGAAATAGACACTGAACGGAGCCTTTGCAAACCAATATTCCCGCAGGCTGACTGTCTCTCGAAGCTTCAGATTGATCAAAAACAGACACGCGGCCAGCAGCAGGATCAGGAC
>DAIOWA010000165.1:0-6192 GCA_036758705.1 Pyrinomonadaceae bacterium
AGAAAGCGAGATGTTTCATCTTAATAGAACCTCAAGTTTGAACTAGATTCGTGAATCGGAATGTACAGCTAAGGTGCAATGAAAGGGAATCAGGTGTCAAGGCCGCTCAAAGGTCATCGACGGGGGCTCTCAAAAGTTTGGACGATAGGTTGCGGTATGTGCTAATGTTGAAACATCCGCCAATGTGCGGAATATGGTATGGCATCGCTTGTTCCATCATCCAAGTTCGCATCCGCTGATACGCGATTCAGCAACCGTATCGAACGTGCGCGCGCTGTGGGACGCGGGACAGGCCGGCGACGATCGGCTAAGTCGAGTGATGTCAATGGATTGTCGCGTTTCCGACTGTCCCAAAGTAGTATCTGGGTAGGACAATGTCGGACAGCTTTCTAATTGGAGTAGGTTAATGAGAACAAAATTATCGATTTCTGTACCGTCCTCACTCGAACATTTTGCCCGCAGCCGTGTTCGGGAAGGCGGTTACAGTTCGTTAAGTGAATATTTCCGCGAGCTGATACGGCTCGATCAACGCATTCAGTTGATGGAGAACTCGCGAGAGACCTATCGGCCGGTTCCGCCCGGTATATTTCCGGATCGCAGCCGTTACGGCCGATAACTTTGTTTGTTGGTGCGATTCAACTAAAATCGTACTTTTGTGCAAAGTATGAAGCAGACATATATCGAACAGTTAAAGGATCATATCGGCGAATCGGTCACGCTCAAGGGCTGGCTCTATAACTCGCGTTCGAGCGGCAAGCTTGTATTTATGCAGCTTCGCGACGGCACCGGCATCGTCCAGTGTGTTGTGTTCAAGGGCAACGACGAGGAGATATTTGAGAAGGCGAAGGGCCTGGGCCAGGAGTCTTCGATCGTCGTTACCGGAACGGTCAAGGCAGACGATCGATCATCGATCGGAGTGGAACTCGACGTCACGGGCCTTGAGGTGATCCAGAACGTTCACGATTATCCGATCACACCGAAGGAACACGGCACGGAGTTCCTGATGGACCATCGCCATCTTTGGATCCGCTCGAAGAAGCAGCACGCCGTACTCAAGATCCGCCACACGGTCATCAAGGCCGTCCGCGACTATTTCGATAACAACGGCTTCACGCTCGCTGACACTCCGATCTTCACTCCCGCCGCTTGCGAAGGGACCACCACGCTGTTCGAGGTCGATTACTTCGGCGACGACAAGGCTTATCTAACGCAGTCAGGTCAGCTCTACAACGAAGCGACGGCCGCCGCGTTCGGTAAATCCTATGCGTTCGGTCCGACGTTTCGTGCGGAGAAGTCAAAGACCCGCCGCCATCTGACCGAGTTCTGGATGGTCGAGCCCGAGGTCGCGTTCGCTTCGTACGAGGATATGATGGACCTCGGCGAAGGACTGATCCTCTCGATCGTCGAGCGCGTGTTGACCGACCGTAAGGAAGAACTGAAGACCCTCGAACGCGACACGACTGTCCTCGAAGCGATCAAAGGCCCGTTCCCGCGTCTGCACTACGACGATGCGGTAAAGATGCTCAACGAACGGACCGCGGACGCCTCGTCCGCGAGTGGTGAAAACGCGGACGAGGCGTCCGCGTTCCAGTGGGGCGGCGACTTCGGCGCTCCGGACGAAACGTATCTGTCGAAACAGTTCGGCCTGCCGGTCTTCGTCCACCATTTCCCGACCGCGATCAAGGGCTTCTATTTCGAGGTCGACAAGGACCGCCCCGAAACCGCACTCGGCATCGACCTGCTCGCACCCGAAGGCTACGGCGAGATCATCGGCGGCGGCGAACGAGCCGCGAATCTCGACTATCTCATCGAGCAGCTAAAGCACCACGGCCTCGATCAGGAAACCTTCGAATGGTACCTCGACCTCCGACGCTACGGCTCCGTCCCCCACGCCGGCTTCGGCATGGGCATCGAACGCTGCACCGCCTGGATGGCCGGCATCGAACACGTCCGCGAAACCATCCCGTTCCCGCGAATGCTTTATAGACTGAAGCCGTAAAAAGAGCGCCCGGGAAGGGAATTGTGATTAAAATACGTATTGGAGGGTGAACGACATGAACACGATCGAGGCAGTCGTAAAGAACGGGCAAATAGTTCCAATCGGAGTGCTTGAGTTCGAAGAGGGAGCCAAGGTAATTGTCACCCTTGCGGACGATCACAACGATGAGTTTTGGTTGCTTGCAAGTGAGGAATCGATGAACGAGATCTGGGACAACGAGGAAGACGACATTTATGCCGAGTTACTCACGAAATGAAGTTGTTCTCGTTAAATTTCCATTCTCAGATCTCGCTGGTGCGAAGATTCGCCCTGCGGTTGTCGTCAATGCCGCACACAAATCGCAAGACCTTCTCCTGGTAGCGTTAACGAGCAAGACCCAATCACTTTTGGACGGCGAGTTTGTGCTCAAGGATTGGGCCGTCGCCGGCCTAAATATCGAAACCGCCCTCAAACGCGGTATCTTCACCATCCACGAAAAGCTAGTAGTAAGGTCGGTCGGCTTGTTGAGCATTTCAGACGCCTATGAGACAGATAAGTCGCTACGCGGCTGGCTGAATCTTTAGAAGGCGTTGTGCTGTGAAACCATGCCATTCCCACAATTGTAATCGACAATGAAGCGACTTCTGACCATCCTATTCTCCCTTTGTATTTTGGCTGGGTATGACACGGCCCAGTCGGACGCATTGAAGATGGTAGACAGCTTTGAACGTGTTCCATGCTCGCATATAAGAGGTAGCCTAGATGCATTCCTCCTTGAGCTTTCGCAGGACACGTCAGTTGAAGGTCTGGTAGTGATAGGTGGCGACTTTACATCGGCTGTTGTCAGGCGTGCTCTCGTCGAAAATCATTTCAATGAGCGAAAATTCCCCAAAGACCGCATTAGGTTTGTTAGAAATCCGCGTCTTCCAAAGTACAAAGTTGAATTCTGGAAGGCTCCGGTATCGAAAGTTTTACCCGCAGAATACGAACTTAATTGGTCCAACGCAGTCCAGAATGTAGCAAGGCCGTTCATAGTTTATGCGGGCGGGAATAACGACAGCGAGTGTCTCTATCCAACCGGCACGAACGTTCTTCTCGATTATATAAATGCCAATCCTGGATCTCGAGGGAATGTCGTGATTCGATGTAACGGCGCACGATGTTTCCAGGAGCAAAGAAGACTAGTACTCGAAGAATTGCCTGCGTCGAATAAGGAGGTGAAGGCACGCATTAGATTCTTTTACGTACCGATTCGCAGCGAGTATTTTACAACCGAATTTTGGTTGCTTCCGTGATTGTCATATGCCTAACGTCGTCGTCATCGCAGGACCAAACGGAGCGGGGAAATCAACGCTCGCTCCGGCTTTGCTTCGCGACACGCTGAATATTCTGGAGTATGTGAATGCAGACACGATCGCGGAGGGATTGTCAGCATTCGCTCCCGAAGATGCATCGTTTGACGCTGGCAGAGTGATGCTGCAGCGGCTAAACGAGCTTGCCCGAAAACGTCGGAGCCTTGCTTTCGAGACCACACTTGCGTCGAGGTTTTACGCAAACTGGATAAAAGGCCTGCAGAGGAGTGGATATCGGTTCACGCTGATGTTCCTGTGGCTTGAGAACGCAGAACTCGCAAAGGAGCGAGTGAAAGAGCGTGTTCGGCTTGGTGGACACAACATTCCGACTGAAACGATCGTGAGGCGATATGAGCGTGGGCTGAAGAATCTATTCGATCTATATCTCCCTATTGCCAATACGTGGAGTGTTCGCGACACGTCTGCTGCGAAATCAGTCGAAATTGCGCGTTACACCGATGAAGAGGGTGAGAGAGTCTTTGATGAGGCACTATGGAACCAGATAAAAAAGTAGGTAATGAAAACCTAAACATCTTTGCCCAATTTGGTGACCGAATCTCAGAGGCCTGCGAGCGCGCCGTTCGTGAAGCATTGCAACGACACAAGGCGGCTGGCAACTCGGTGGCAGTTTCCCGGGATGGGAAAGTTGTCCTTCTGCAGCCAGATGAAATTCCTGTGAGCTAAATGAATCGAAGCATCGACCTGATTCTTCCCGCGAGCAAGTCGTATCTCCCTGGCGACTTCGTGGTTCATCGCGCGCTGCCGAGGAGGGAATTGAGGCGGGTTGGCGGGTTTGTGTTTCTCGATCATTTCGACCAGCCGAATATCACGCCGGAACTGTTCGACGTGCCGCCGCATCCGCATGTTGGGCTGCAGACGGTGACGTATCTTTACGAGGGAGAGCTACTGCACACCGATTCGCTCGACTATCAGGAGAAGATCGTTCCCGGCGATGTGAACTGGATGACATCCGGCCGCGGGATCACGCATAGCGAACAGGTCACGGAACTGCAGCCGCATGTCCACGGCTTGCAGAGTTGGGTCGGGCTGCCGCACGACAAGCGGAAGGTCGAACCTGCGTTCGAGCATTTCTCAAAGGACTTGCTTCCAAAGATCGAAGGCGATGGATTCTCGATGACGGTGATCGCCGGAGAGGTCGATGGCAACCGATCCCCGATCCCAACCTATCAGGGTCTCGTATATATCGACATCGAAGCCGCCGCCGGAACCGCGTACGAATTCCCGGTAGATCCGTCACATGAACTTGCCATCTACGTTTGTACGGGCGAGGTTAAGGTTGGCGACAAGGTCCTGGCTCGGCACGATCTCGCCAAACTATCGAACGGCGATCGTGTTGCATTCGAGGCCGTCAGCGATACGAAGTTCGTGGTAATCGGCGGTGAGCCGTTGCCCGAGCCAACAGTGATCTATTGGAACTTCATCACCGATACCATCGGCGAGGCGAAGCAACGGTACATCGATTGGGAGGAAGGGAAGTTTCCGCCGGTCAGGCTCTACAAGAAGGTGTGCAATTACGAAACTGCTGAGGACGAGAAGGAAGTTATGAAACTGCTTTAGATGACGAACTGCTACTTCTTCTTCTCCGGCCCCGCCGCGGCCACTTTCGAAACCGTATTCGAACCCGCAGTATCAGTCACCATCGGCCGATTCCCATTCGCAAACTTCTTATACGAAACCTCGTTGTTTGTCCCGTAAGTCAATATCTCCGCCGCCGCGACAGCCGTCACCTTATTCGAATGACCATTTATCATTATCTGACTGCAAACGCCCATGATCGTAACCACGTTGCGGCTGCCGTTGATCATCACGCGGTTGTACTCTTTGCAGTTCAAGGTCTTCTTGCCATCGTCCTCGTTCGCGAACAACGTCGCGCCCTGCTTCGTCGTATCAGCCGTCACGACATCCGCCGGATCGACCGGCATAGGAGCTTGCTGAACGCGCGGCGGAGTCGGTTTAGGTTTTAGGTCTTCGACGCTCTTCTTCGCGATCTCCGACTGCGTCTCGCATCCGGCCACAACAACGGCACAAAGAACAACTAGCGTGTATAAAAACTTGTTCATTACGTCTTCTGCAAACTCTTCGAAACGTCTTCCTGCAATCGCTTGCGTTGACGCAGTTCGCGGATCTTACCTATCAGTTGACGGTTCGTCAGTTCGATCGCTCCCATCGATACCGCCGCCGCACGGCCATCGGCGGTCAGATCGAAATGAGGCGTGCTCTTCGCCTGAAACCATTCTCTCCTCATTCCCATCGATTCAGCGAACTCGATCAATTCCTCGACCGAGTCGCCGATCAAATGACACGATGGCCCGTGCCGCCATCCATAGTCCCGAAGGCCGTCAACATAAACAGCCATGCCTATTTCTTCTTCGCCGTTTCAGTGCCGACATCAGTCGATCCCGCACTGCCCCATTTGCCTTGCAGCGATCCGTCGCCTTGAATGTCATACCCGACGAATCCGCACTTGGAACCCCCGATCCCAACCGCAACCATATTGGCTCCCCGGATTCCAAAACCCTTCAGCGTGTTGCCCGTATTCCACGTGAAGTCGTATCCGGCACCCTGCTTTTTAACATCCAGTTTGCCGTTGTAGCTTTTGCCGTCCGGCGAGGAGCCTTTGATATCATAACTTCCCTCAAGATCGGATCCGCTCGTTCGGGTAGCAGTTTCGCTTTCGGCCTGGTCGACTCCCCAATATCCTGCCTTCCCGTTAAGGGTTCCATTGGGTTCGATCTGATACAGAACTACTCCGCATCCGGTTCCGTCGTCACCGGCCGTAAACGCAACGCCAACCGATCCACCGGCTTGGACACCAACTCCGTCGGAAAGTTTTCCGCCGCT